>JAYUXI010000344.1:0-3920 GCA_043753085.1 Myxococcales bacterium
TGCAAGCTGCCCGTCCGATATACCGATTTCATCCGGCCCCGGGACAAGGCGCGGCAAACGAGCGAGCGCGGCGACTTTCTCATCCACGCGCTCTTTTGCGTTCTCCACGGCGATGGTGCGAAGCGTACTGTGGTCTTGCAAAACCTGCATCCATGCGCCACGGAAGAGATGAACTCGTCCATTGCCCAAGTTTTCTCGCAACCGGTCGAGCAGATCCAGCGCACCGAGAAGGTACAGCTCGACTTCGGATACCAGGAGATCGCAGCCCTTCAATCGCAGGCCCGGTGGCACATCGGAAAGGCCTACCGGCGCAGAGAACGGTGCCGGCACACGCTGGCGCGCGAGAAGACGCGTGACCAGCACAGGCACAGAAATAGAAGGACGTAATTCCTTGCAGAACAAGGCAATTGGCAGGGCACCTCGTCGTCCAAGCTGTGCGACGCCTTGGCTCATGTGGTGCTGCGAGCGCAACATTTCGACGAGATCAGCAGTCGTCATGAAAAAAGCTTCCCCGCTTTTTTCCAACAGCTCCATGTCGATCGTAGCATTGCCTGAAGCAACCTCGCCCGTCGAGGTGAGCAGCGTAAGCCGCACCTTCTCGGCCCGCGCATCCCCCGGGAACTTTTGCTTGAGGGTACTCGCAATAGCCTGGATCCGTCGTCGACGCTGAGCTTCGTCCGGCAGCACATTTTGCAACCCAGCTACTCCGGAAAGCTCGTCGACCGAGAGCACCTCGCCGTGTTCCTCGAACGCCGCCCACGCGGCAGTGGCGGCCTCGCCCGCGCGATTCGCGGCGAAAAGAAGCTGAGCCACACGGACTCGGGCCGACGCGTGCCGTGGCCACAACGCGACGTACCGTTGCCACAAGGAAAGTGCCTTTTCGGGGTGAACGCGATCAGCCGCATTCGCCAGCGCGTACAGCATTCGAGGCCCCGCGACGGGTTCGTCCCCAGCAACCTTTTCCCAAGCTTCTTGCGCGCGACCGAGCGAAAGAAGACACTCGGCGACACGAAGCCGCAGTCCGCGTGCTGGCAACGCGACCAACGCGTTTTCTGCATGCTCAAGCGCCTCTGCATTCCGACCGGACATGGAGAGAAGCTGTGAAACGGTTCGCTCGATGGGAACGCAGGATGGCACATCGCGCACGAGCGCCAAGGCCTCGGACGTCGCACGGTCGACGTGGCCGGCCAAGCGCAACAGATCGACGCGCCTGAGTCGTCCCCGCCAGGGAGGATTGTACGAAGGCAACGCAGCGAGCCCAGCCTCCACATGGCCTTGCTCGACGAGTTGTCGCGCGGCCATCACAGCGACGAGATCAGGAGTCTTTTCTGCGCTGGATTCGTCCTCGAAAATTTCGGGCAACGAGTCAATCCCATCGTCGTCCCCAGAGAGCACGAGGAACTTTCCCCACTCGTGCATGACGGAACGACGAGCATGCGGCGGCAGGTCCGATCGGGTCAGACGCGGCATCTGCTCTTCGATGGTCCGAACAACATCAGCGCGTATCTCCAGCGGAATACCGTTCAAGTCCGGCGAGGTGTCGTTGACCGTCACGTTCAGTGCCAACAGAAGCGCGTGTACCGCTTGAGCGAGGAAAAGAGTGCCCTCGTCCAACCGAGCGAGGACACCGCGCGCGACCTCGGCAGCTCGCGCCGCATCGCGCTGTTCGATTAACAAAAATGCAGCAAGAATACTAATATCGGGTGACGACGATAGGCTCTCAGCGGGAGGAACGCGCCCCTCCACGAGGCTGATCCTTTGCAGTACGTCCTGGTGTTTGGTGTGGAACTCGACAGGGATGGTAGAGATAGCTGGCAGTGCCGCACGGGCTTGCTCGACATCGCGCAAGGCTGCCCATAGGCCCGCTAGCCTTATACGTCGCTCGGCGCTCAAGGTGGCCGCCGAGATGCCTTCGATGAGTTTCCGCGCGCCGTCAGGATCTTGAAGGTTGATTGCGCACGTGGCCGCACCTAACGCTGCTCTATCTGCCCAAACCTGCCACTTGTCCCCGTAAATTTCGTTTTCGGTGCTCTGGTTCTGCGCTGCCTCAAGGGCTTCTTCATAGGCGCTGCGCGCCTGTTCGTACCGGCCCACCTGCGCGCAAGTATTGCCCTTATCCAGGGCAGTCTTGACGATCTCGTTCTCAACGGTCTCGGTAGCACGATCGAGCGGAGAGATTATGGTCGGAGCACCGGACGGAGGTGCGCCGCTGATGCTATCCACAACCGCAACCCAGGCGCTCTTCAGAGCGTCGAGCCATGCGCTCTGCCGGGACGTTCCGCGGCGAACCTTCTCCTTGAGGTTTTCCGCGACGCTCGCAAACGGAGCCGCCCCCTGAACGCCTCCCTGGATCCACCGGTCCATCATGCGCGCAGAGCCTTGCGCGAGACTCGTCTGCAAGTCGGGAAGCGGCAGCACCTCCGCCGGCAGAACGACTTCGCGCGTCAGACGACGTAACGACTCGAGGTCGCTCACGCGCGTGAGATCCTGGTACAGCCGGTCCCATCGGCGCTTTTGCATTGGACTCTCGCCCGCTCGCGGCGGCGGATTCTTGTCCAACCATTCCACCACGCAGTCGAGGACATCGCCTTCGTCCGCCTCGCCAAGTTGCTGCGGAAGCACGTCGCCGAGCTTGGCATGCCACGCGGCAAGAGCGGGCGTCGCACCGGAATAGACGAGCGATGCCGCCGCGAACGGCCTACATGGAAGGGCCTCGCCGTACCGACCGCTTCGACCCACACCGACAACCGCGAGATCGACATCGACAACGAGCAGGCCCTCTTCGCCTTTTTCGAGAACTCCCGCGTGCACCGGGAATTCACGTAGCTCGTCGAGAGAAAGCTCGTTCACCACGATCGTCGACCCGCCTCCTGGCGCGTAGTTTGCGAACAGGACAGGGCGACGGCGCGACCCCGCTTCTTCTTTCAGATGCCCCTCGAAGAGAGGAAGCGATCTCTCTGATGAAAGCGCTGGAACGGCCAGCAATCGGCACTGGTCGAGCTTGGGCGCGACAAGCGTGGTGTAGGAAGCGTACTGACGTTCCAGGAAGTCGAGACAGATCAACACACCAAGGGGACCGCCGAAACCGTCGGGCAAGGACACCGGGTCCCATTCGTTGGCCTCAGAGAGGTTCATGCTGGCCTCCTCTGGCACTGCGTGGAGCTTGGCAACGAAGCGATGCCCCGAACTGGCGTTGAGCACCGGAGCAACGCTTTGCCGGAGGCCGGGTCGCGGCATGCCCAACCGCTCGTAGATTCCACTCTTACGAACGGTTTTGTCGACAAAACATGACCCGGCAACAACCACCATGTCGCCGGCCGCCTCCACCACGGCCTCCAGCGCCGCCGCAGGAACGCTGTACTCGGGCAGTACAACGAGCTTCACGCCCCACTTCCGGCACGTGGTCAACAGCGCGCGAAGCTTCTTCACGAGCTGCTCAAGGTAGGCCTGCTCGATGCGGTCCGATAGCCCTTGATGCGCTGTCGTCAGCGTAGGCGGGGGCGAGGCGCCGCGCGGCAGCGTCGAACGTGGCTGGGTGCCTTCCGGGTCCCAATCGCCGAAAGGATCGGCGAGGCTCCCTCGTACCGCCGCGTGGTAGGCGAGTTGAACAACAGCCACACGCACCACGTTGCGCGTGCTTCCGGTGAGCTCCGGCAGAGGATCGGCTTTCGGAAGGTCGTTGGGCATGGGAGGACGGGCAAACTTAGCGGAGTCTCGGACGGATTGCGCGTTGCCGTGACCACTCACGCCGCGCCTCCGCGTAGAGCTCGACCGCTACGGTCGACTTCTGCGGGTTCTAGAGCCCATGCACGCATTTTGGCCCGCGGCCTCCGCCCCGACGGCGTGCGCAACCCCAACCTCGACGCGGGCCTCGGCGTCACCGCCGTCAGCTCCTCCGGCGAAGAGCTCTGCGTCGGCAG
>JAYUXI010000345.1:0-3896 GCA_043753085.1 Myxococcales bacterium
TTGTCGGCAAAGGTGACGATGTCGGCCGCTCCGTGCACGTCACCCGCGGCGGGAGTCGGGAAGATCTCGACGAACAGATCGCCGGTGCCAATCACGACGTTGTGGTGGAACGACGAGCTGCCGTGGCGCTGCCCGTACTGCACGTTGCCGTCCTGATAGAGCTGGAAGGCCGAGCGCCACCGTGTGGCGGCCGGGCCGAGCACGTTGTGGTCGATCTCGCAGCCGTCGCCCAGCTGGCCCACCTGCAGCGCCTCGGTGCCGGTGCGAATCAGGCGATTGTCGTGGACGTGCAAGTTTTCGAACGTGTGCTGCGGCTGCGTCTGGGTGCTGCCGAAGTAGATTCCCTCGGAGCCTGTATCATGCACGTACATGTCGTGGAAGCGCACGTTGCTCATGGTGGCGCTGCCGTCGCCGTCGGTCTTCGCGATGACTCCGGCAAACTCGGCGCGTGCCACTTCGATCACGTCGAGCTCGAAGTCGGTGGCCCGGCCGCCGATGGCGAGACCGGAGTTGCCCTCGCGGCTGAAGGCGTCGTCGACGAAGATGCCGTAGCTGCCCTGGCTGCTCGCAAACGCGCCCTCGGCGTGCCCACGAAAGCCCGCGTCGCCGGTCCTGGACGCAGGATCGTAGCGACCGGTGAGGATCCAGTTGGAGCCGCCGGCGCCGCCGCCGCAGCCGACGCTCGCAACGTACGACTGCGCGTAGCCTCCGACCTTGACCTGGCCCCCCAGGTTGGTGATGACGAGGGGACGATCGGCGCTGCGCGTCGGCAGATCGCCGAGGCACAGGGTGCGGTACGTGCCCGCAGGAAGGTACAAGCGGTCGAGGGTGGCCCAGTCGACGTCGGGAAAACTGGTCTGCACGTGGGGGAAGTAGAGCGCCGGCGGAGCGCCATCTCCGCCGGGCGCGGGCGCCGGCAAGGTGAACGTCGTTTCCGGCACGCCGAACCGACCGTAGCTGGGCACGAAGGGATCGTTGCCACCGGACGATGCGCCGCTCGAGCCGCCGCTCGAGGCCCCCTGCCCCCCACTGGCTCCACTACCAGAGCTACCGCCGTCTCCGGACGAACCCGGAGTGCCCGGGTTGGCGGCAGCCGGGGCATCGGCGCCGTCGGCGGCTCCGCACGCGTTGGCAGCAGTCAGCGTAACGAGCACCCCGGCGACGGAAAGCAACAGACGCATTCCCGCCAGGCTACGCCCAGCTGGCGGCCGTGCGCCTGCGTTTCGACGTCACGTCGTTCTCGAATGCGTTCGAACGCAGGCTGGCCCTCGCGGGACCCGCTGCCTCGCCCGTCTCCGCCGCCCGGTTTGCCTTGCGAGCGCGACCGTTCTCCGATAGCCCTCCGCGTATGACCTCCGCACGGCTGCTGGGCACTCTCTTCGGTACTTTCGGCTCGCTTTGCTCGCTCTGCCTGATCGCGTGCGGCGGCGACGACGCCGACGCCGTCTGCGATCGGCGGCAAGAGTGTGCCGCGAAATCCAGCGACAGCTTCAGCGTGACCGAGTGCAAGCAAGAGAACCAGACGAGTCGCGAGCGCGCCGACACGCAGGGGTGCGCCTCCGAATACGACGACGCGGCAAGCTGCGCGGCCGGGCTCGATCTGCAGTGCGCCGACTTTACCGGCGACGGCTTCGGCAGAAAGCTGCAGGCCGAGTGCGGCAGCACGCTGAAGGTGTACTCGCGCTGCTCCGGCGACGACGACGACACCATCAGCGACGACGCCACCGGCAACGGCGACCCAAACCCGTCGTCGGGCGGCTCGAAACCCGCCGACGAGCTCTGCGACGAGCAGCTAGATTGTGCCGAAAAGGCCGGCGCGTCCTTCTCGGTGGCCGAGTGCAAGGCCGACAACGAAAAGGCCCGAGACGAAGCCGAGTCGAAGGGCTGCAAAGACCAGTACGCGGCCGCGGAATCTTGCGTTGCCGGCGTCGACTACACGTGCGCGGACTACGCTGGCCAAGGCTTTGCCGACAAAGCCTCCGCGCAGTGCAGTGGGGTGCTGGCGGCCTACGAAACCTGTAGGTAGTGACGTTTCTCCCGGCAAGCACGGACTACCGCCCGGGCTCGTGCCCATGCCGGCGACGCACCGCGCCGGAGCTGGCTACGCTTCCGCGTTCTTGATCCGGCGCACGTTGGCGCCCAGGCCGCCGAGCTTTTCCTCGATGTGCTCGTAGCCGCGGTCGAGGTGGTACACGCGGCGGACTTCGGTCTCGCCGTCAGCCACCAGACCCGCCAGGATCAGCGACGCGCTGGCGCGCAGATCCGTGGCCATCACGCTCGCCCCGTACAGCTGGTCGACCCCTTGCACCACCGCGGTGTTGCCGCGCAGCGCCACGCGGCCGCCCATGCGTTCGAGCTCCGGTACGTGCATGAAGCGGTTTTCGAAGATGGTCTCGGTGATGATGCTCTCGCCCTTGGCCCGCGCCATGAGCACGAGGAACTGCGCCTGCATGTCGGTGGGAAAGCCCGGATGTGGAGCCGTTGTAATGTGCACGGGCTTGAGCGGCCCGCGCCGGGTGATGCGCACGGCGTGCCCTTCGGTCTCCAGGATCACGCCCGCTGCGCGCAGCTTGAAAGCCAGCGCTTCCATGTCCGCGAGCTCGGCGCCTTCGAGCAGCACATTGCTGCCCTCGTGCATGGCGGCCGCCACCATGTAGGTGCCGGCCTCGATGCGATCCGGAATGATGGCGTGATCGAATGGGTCCAGCGCGCCCGGCTCGACGCCGCGGATGTGCATCACGTCGGTGCCCGCACCTTCGACCTCGCAGCCCATCTTGTTCAAGATCCGGCCGAGCTCTTCGACTTCGGGCTCGCGCGCGCAGTTCATCAAGGTGGTACGGCCTTTGGCCAACGACGCGGCCATCATCACGTTCTCGGTGCCGGTGACGGTGGGCATGTCGAACGAGAACTCGGCGCCGCGCAAGCGCCCGCCCGCCGGTCCCTCGGCGACCACATAGCCGCGGTCGAGGGTGATCTTCGCGCCCATGGCCTCGAGCGCACGCAGGTGCTGATCGATGGGGCGCGCGCCGATCGCGCAGCCGCCGGGCAACGACACCTTGGCGCGGCCGAAGCGCGCCAGCAGCGGCCCCAGCACCATCACGCTCGCGCGCATCTGCTTGACCAGCTCGTACGGCGCTTCCGGACGCACGTCGCTGCCGGCCGCCACCACCACTTCGGGCGCGTTCACGGTGACCTTGCGACCGAGAAAGCGGAGCAGCGCCGCGGTGGTCTCGATGTCACGCAGCGCCGGCACGTTGCGCAGGCGGCTCTCGCCGTCGGACAGGAGCGTGGCGCAGAGGATCGGCAGCGCCGCGTTCTTGGCGCCCGAAACGCGCACGCGACCTTCGAGTGGCTTGTCCTGTCCGGTGACTACGATGGCGTCCATGCTTACTTTCCTTTTTCGGCAGCGAACCGCGCACGAAGGCGATCGGCGTAGCCCGTCTTGTTCTCTTGCTTCGCGCGGCCGATGGCCAAGTCTCCGGCGGGAACGTCGCGGGTGACGGTGGTTCCGGTGCCCACGTAGGCGCCGCGGCCCACGGTAACGGGCGCCACGATCTGCGAGTCCGAGCCCACGAACACGTCGTCTTCGAGGGTGGTCACGTGTTTGTGCACGCCGTCGTAGTTGCAGAAGATCACGCCGGCGCCCACGTTCACGCGCTCGCCGATCTGGCCGTCGCCCAGGTACGCCAGGTGATTGGCCTTGCTGCCCTTGCCGAGGCGCGTCTTCTTGGTCTCGACGAAGTTGCCGACGTGGACGTCTTCGCCGAGATCGCTGCCGGGGCGCAGGTGCGAAAATGGCCCAACCTGCGCGCGCAGGCCGATGACCGAGTCCTCGCCGACGCTGTACGGCTTGAGGCGCGCGCCCGCGGCCACGGTGACGTTGGTCAGGATGCAGC
>JAYUXI010000346.1:0-3895 GCA_043753085.1 Myxococcales bacterium
GGCGAATCCGCCGGCGCCGTGAAGTGGCTCAGCGGCCCGAAGAAGGGCAAAGACGTGGGCGGCGCCAAGATCGTCGAAGCACCAAAAGATGGAGGCTACACGTTCGAAGCCGTGCTCCCGTGGTCGGCTTTCGGCGACTCCGGAAAGACGCGCCTCGGCCTGCGCGGCGCCGTGCGACTGTTCGACCCCACCGGCACCGCCGCCACCGGCAAGGGCTCCGCGAGCGACGTGAAGTCGCTGCCGCAGCTGCTCACCGAGCCTGAGATCAGCCTCGTCGAAGGGTTCTTGCAACAGAAGGGCCTTTCCGAAAACGCGCCCTCCCTCGACGTGCTCGCCGACGTGGCTGGCGACGCCGAGAAGGAACGCGTCGCCGTGTACGGCTCGTACGTCACCGTCGTCGGGCATCACTACCGCGGCGGCAAGGAGTTCTTCTACCGCGACGTCGGCGGCGAGGTGAAGTCGCTCGAAGCGCGCCCGGTGGCGACCCAGGGTGCCGCTGCTGGCGGCAGCGCAAAACCACACGACGATCTCGTCCTGTCGCACCGCGCCAAGCACCCCAACGGCGTGGCCGAGGTGCTCGAGGTCTGGGCGTGGAGCGGCGACCAACCCAATACCGTGTTCGCCCACGAAGTGAGCGTGAGCCAGGGCAACAAGAGCATCAAGAACGTGGTCACGGTGAAGCCAGGACTGATCGAGCTCTCCATCGGCGCGGTCTCCGGCTACGATGCCAAGAGCTACAAGCCGGTGGTGGTGGCACTCGTGTCGCCGATTCTCACGCCGTGGGGCAGCGTCAAGTCGCGCACCCTGAAGCTGCAAGACGACCGCTTCGTCACGGCAGCCGAAGTGGCGCAGGCACCCGCCGAAGGCGCGGCGCCCACGGTCACGGCCGCCGTCACGCCCCCGCCCAGCAGGCCGCGCGATCTGCCGTCGCCGGCGGTGAAGTCGATGTCGAACAGCAACCTGGCCGACGAGCTGCTCGCGCAGTTCAAGAAGGAGAACGGCGTCGCCGCGAGCGAAAAGCCGAAGCTCGATCTCGAGACCAACCTCGCCGAAGATGCGCGCCCCGAACGCGTCGTCTTGTTCGGTCGCAACCTGGCCGTCTTCGGGCCCGGATTCCGTGGCGGCAAGGGCTACGTGTTCGCCAAGCTCGAAGCCTTCACCAAGGAAGACGACGTCGGCGAAATCACCGCCAAGGATCTCACCGGCGACGGCCGCGCCGAGCTCGTGGTGCGCGGCATCCGCCGGCAAGGCGCCGGCGCCGACGCGATCGCCTCCGACATCACCATGGTGTACGCCGCCACGCCGGAAGGCATGAAGCGCCTCTTCGCGATCGAGACCGCGCGCGAACAGAACGGCAAACGCGTGCAGGGCATGCTGCAGCTCGTGCCCGCCGGCAAGTCAGGCGGCTTCGAGTTCGACGTTCGGCCCGGCAACGCCAAGGGCTTTACCGTCAGAAATTACCCGTGGAAGGAAGACGAGCCCGGCGGCAGCATCGAACCGCTGCTGTTGCCGTGGGGGACCAAAAAATCATTGCGCTACCGCTTCGATGGCCAGAAGTTCGCGCTGGCCTCCTGAAGGCGCTTTCACTCCGGGGTCGGCTCCGCCGGCGTTCGCAGCGCTTCGCTCAGGGCCTTCCGCGCCGTGCGAGCACGCGGCGCAGACCGACGAGCGCCAGGCCGAACGCCAGCCATGCGCCCGCGCTGGGCGGGGCTCCGCTGACGTTGTTGCAGCCGTAGCGGGGACCTGCGTCCTGGCTGACTGCACCGACCCCGCCGCGCAGGGCGTCGATGTCCGGGACGCCGTCGCCGTCGGAGTCGGTCTTCTCGCCCTCGAGTGCGGCGAGCGCAGTGCGCAGCGAATCTTCGTCGTACGCGACCAGCTTGCGCGACATCATCGCGGCCCCGAAGGGCGTCGTGACGCTGCCCTTGGCCGGCGTGCCCTGATGGCAGAGCGTGCACTCGGGCGCTTCGGCGAGCTCCAGCTCGCTCTTGATGACCTCCGGGAACGACGGCGTGGCTCCAGCCATCCCGGGAACGAAAACCAGCCCGGGAACTAGCGCGAGAACGACGACGGCGAGCGAAAGACGGTCAGAGGAAGACATGGTACTGGGCCAGGATGCTGGGGACGGTGGCGCGGGCTTCTCCGACGGGCTCATCCCGCATGATGGCGTCCACGCGCACGTCCATGTGGGGCAAAAAGAACCATTGGACACTGGCCCACGCGCCGTACGACGGCGGACCCTTGGCAAATGCTTCGTCTTTGCTTTCGAGTGTACCGATCAAGTGTAGACCCTGCAGCGGCATCACGTCGGCCTGAACGAACACGACGCCGCCGGCGTCGAATCGCTCATTTTTGGGTGAGCGCAGCAGCATGTCGACCTCGGCCATGAGCACGAACGCCTTGACCGGCGCGTAGCGCGCAAAGGCGCCGTGCGCGTGGCGGAACGCAGGCGCCGCCGCGGCAAGCTCTTCCGGCGTGTACGTGATCAGGCTCGACAGGCCTGCTGCGACCTGCGGCGTAAAACTACGCTCGAGGTACCCGGCGTAGCCGTACTCGTGGTACTTCACCGGCCGCAGCGCGAAGTTACCGGCGATGCCCAGCACCTCGGCTCGCCACTTGTCGGTGGTCCAGGCGAAGGCCACGCCGTGCTGCTGCGACGCGTTGTAGTCGGTGCGTGTGGACGCGCGGACGTAAGACGTATGTTCGAGAATGCGCAGACCGAACGGCATGTTGATACGGCCTGCTCGGAGCAAAAACTGGCTGTCGTTGCCGATTGCCACTCCCGCCCAGTACTGGCGCGACACGATCTTGGCGTCCGCCCCACTTTTGGTGAAGTTGAACACCGACGCGCCCTGCGCGCCTTCGTTCACGACGCCGAGTGTGCCAGATGCCCGAAAGCGACCGATTGCCACGCCCGCGGCCGCGTCGGCTTGCATCAGCAGAAAGCGCTTTACCCACGGGGTCGGGGCGGGCGGTTTGACGAAGAGTCCCGCCGCGCGGACGTCGCCCTGCAGCAAGAGCTGCTCGGGCAGGCGCACGGCCCCGAACAGGAAGCCGCCAAGCTTGGTCGGATCTTCCGTGTCGGAGACCGTGCCGTAGCGGGTGCGCAAGATCCCCTCGGACTGCGCGCGGCCGTACAGGGTCATGATGCCGCCGCCCGACGGGTCCATGTGGCACGTAGCGCAGGCGGAGTACTCGTGGCGAATCATCCACGCGTAGGCCGCGGCGGGCTTGGCCCAGGCGGTGACGAACAGGCCGAGTAGCAACACGCCTACCCAGCGAACCAACTTGGAGCTCGAGCCAGTCACGCGCATCGTCGTAGACCAGCTGCCCCCCCGAACGAAAAGAAATACGCGCGGCGGGCACGTTTGGTGAAAGCACGAGCGACGACCAAACCCCGAACGGCGCAAGACATGCCGGCGCAGCGGGAGCCCACGTCGCGAACAATCGCCGGATGAGTCGCTGCGGGGTCAGCTGCAGCCCATCGAGTTGCCGCAGTTGAGGCACTTGTAGCAGGCGCCGCTGCGGACCGTGATGTGGCCACACACGTCGCAGACGGGGGCGTCGCCCATCATGGCGTCGAGCTGGGCGTCGAGCGGGCTCGAGGCCAGCTGGCCCTTTTGCTCGAGAGTTTCGGCCATCTGCGCGCTGCGCGCCACCGACTCCTTGCTGGAGTGCAGGCCGGGCAAGTTCTCCCGCGTGTCCTGGCGGTGCTCCGGAAATCCGAGCCCGAGGAGCTCCGTCTCCTCGTGCTTGTCGTGGGTGGAGCCCAGAAACCCCACCGAAGACGGCGCCTCCTCGGGCTTCACGTGGGCTAGATCATAGCGGTGCAGGTACTCTACACCGAGTACGCGGAAGATGTAGTCCACGATCGAGGTGGAGAGCTTCACGTACG
>JAYUXI010000347.1:0-3891 GCA_043753085.1 Myxococcales bacterium
GGCCGGGTACACGCGCACAAAGCCATCCGACGTTGCCACGGTCACGTACCCGTTGTCGCCCACCCAGAACCCGGTCGCGTTCGGGACGGTCTCGCACACCGCCCCAGCGTCCTCGCCCGCGTCGGACGCCACCGGCAGCGGATCCCCCTTGCCATTCCAGCCCGAGCCGTCTTTGCAGATGCCTCTCGTGGCGCTGCCTTCGGCATAGGCGCAGACTTCTTGTTCCGCCCGCTTGCGCAGGCACAGCGGGGACGCCGCGATGCGAACGACTCGGTTTTGCGTGGCCTTGCGACAGACTCCAGGCGGCAGCACGATGCGCCCTTGCCCAACCTGCAGCGCGGCGCCCGACGCGGTGTCCAGCGCGATGTAGCAGCGCCCCGATTCGATGCAGGTCGCGCCGTCGTTCTCGTCCGCCTCGACGGCCAACGCCACGTCGGTGACTTGGATACCGCCGGGGAGCTGGGCCATGACTCCTAGCGAGACCGCGCATTGCGGCGTACCGCGGCCGAGAATCTCGTCGGCAGCCACCTCCAGCGTCTGGAAATTCAGCTCGGTTTCGTTCCGCGGAAAGCAGCCGTCCAGGTCGAAACATCCGGGCACCACGCCTGGCGAACAGAAGCCGTGGGCACTTTTGACGCCGGGGGTGCCAGTAGCCTCCGTCTCGTCTCCTTGGCCGGTCGCGGTACTGGCAGGCTCCGCGTAGGGAGCGAGCGCGTCGACGTCGATGTCGATGGGCGCGCACGCTCCGGTGTCGTCCAAGGTGAGACCGTCGCCGCAAAAGTCCGAACGGAATCGGCCGAAGGCGTCGACCGCGGCGGGCGCGCCGGCACCTTCTTCGAGAAAGCCGAGCGCCGATTGCGACGTGACGACCGGGCCGCCGGCAGCCGGATTCGCGTCGGCGACGTCTTCGGTGTTCATCCACAAAAGCGGCAGCGGCAACACCTTCAGCGCATCGACCGGCACGGTGACTCGCGCTTCACGCATGGCCACCGGCACGCGCTCGGCATCGTACGCGACGATGCGGACCTGGACGCCGACGTTCGGGTTTCCATCGCTCTCGACTGCGAGCGTCCCTGGTAGTCGCACTCTCTTCTCGCCGTTTTCGGTGTACTCTGCTTGCACTTCGCTCGAGGAGACCAAGCTCGATTTTCCGTTCTCGACACGCAGGATGTACACGCCGACCACGGCGACGCCGAGGGGCACCCGCAGATCCGTCCGCATTGCGAGCATGATGCCGCCCGACGGCGGTTTGGAGCACGAGATCATCATCAGCGAACCCAGGAGCACCGAAGCCAAGCGCATCATATTCGGCAGTGTAGCACCACCAGCGCTGGTCTCCAGCGGACGTCGATAGGTAGACTCGCCTCGTGAGAACCCTGGTGTTGGGCGGAACCATCGTGGCCCTGAGCGGCGAGCTGCCGCACGCGGGCGCGCCGCCCACCGCCGTCTTCGTAGACGGCGAGATGGAAGTCGAACGCGGCCGAATCACCTACGTGGGGCCGCGCCGGAGCGCCCATGGTCACGGCCCGTGCCGCGTCGTGGATGCGCGGGGCTGCGCGGTGATCCCAGGCTTCGTACAAGCGCACGTGCATCTCTGCCAGGTGCTGCTGCGCGGCCTTGCCGACGACTTGCCTTTGCTCGAGTGGCTCAAGGAGCGCATCTGGCCGCTCGAGGCCGCGCACGATCCGCAGAGCCTGCGCGCCAGCGCCGAGCTCGGCCTGCTCGAGATGAGCCTCTGCGGCACCACGACCCTGCTCGACATGGGGACCGTACACCACCAAGACGCGGTGTTCGAAGCCGCCGACGCGAGCGATCTCTTCGTGTTCTCGGGAAAAGCCATGATGGACGTCGGCGAAGACGTGCCGCCCGGTTTGCGCGAGACCACCCAGCAAAGTCTCGCCGAGAGCGACGCGCTCGCTTCGCGCTGGAACGGCAGCGGCGGTGGGCGCTTGCACTATGCCTATGCGCCGCGCTTCATCCTGTCGTGCTCCGAACCAATGTGGCGGGCCCTGGCCGAGCGGTTGCAGCAAGGCGCCATGGTGCACAGCCACGTGGCCGAGCACCCCGGCGAGCGCGAGGCCGTGTTCGCCCAGCTCGGCATGACCGACCTCGAGGCGCTGCGTAGCTACGCGATCCGCGGCCCGCGTACGATCCTGGCGCACGGCGTCCAGCTCACGCCGGCCGAGGTCGCTCACGTCGCCGCCGACGGCACCCGCATCGTGCACTGCCCCAGTGCCAACCTGAAGCTCGGCTCCGGCATCGCGCCGGTGTGGGACTACTGGCAGGCCGGCGTGCAGCTGGCGCTCGGGGCCGACGGCGCCCCGTGCAACAACAACCTCGACCCGTGGATGGAGATGCGGCACGCCGCGCTGCTGTCCAAGATCCGCACCGGCACCACCGCGCTGCCAGCCGAGGCCGCGCTGCGGTTGGCTACCATCGAGGGCGCCAAGGCCCTGGGCATCGACAGGGAAACTGGCTCGCTCGAGGTGGGCAAGCGCGCCGACTTCGTGGTGGCTCGTCTCGACGGACCGCACGTGGAGCCCGGCGGCGACGTGTACTCGCGGCTGGTGTACGCGGCCACCTCGCGCGACGTGCGACATGTCTATGCCTCCGGCCAGATCGTGGTGTGGGACGGCCGCAGCACCCGCTTCGACGCGGACAAAGTCGTGCTCACCGCGCGCGCGCAGATGAAGGCGCTGCTGGCGCGCGCCGGGCTCTGACTCGCTCGTCGTCCTTGCAGCACACGACCGATGCCGCGCAGGTCGGACGACGCTCACCAGGTACGAAGTCGCACGGTGAGCGCGTGGTCGTCTGCGGCGAGGGGCTCGGCGTGGGCCGGGCGTGCGAGCATGCGCGCGAGGGCGACCGGGAGCGGGATCTTTTGGTCCAGCACGGCCTCCACCACCGACTCGAATTTCGCGGGATGGGCCGTGCATACGATGGCGTAGGGGCCGGCGTCGCCTTCGCTCCGCAGGACCGTGAGCGCATCGTAGGCGGCGGCCGAGTGCGGGCAAGCCGTCATGTTCTCGTCGGCTCGTGCGCGACGGATGGCGGACCGGAGCTGCTCGTCGCTGGCCACGTGCACGCGAAACGCGGCGCGCAGCTCGGCGTCGTTCGGCACGAGCCACTGCAGCCGCTCGAAGTTGCTCGGGCTGCCGACGTCCATCGCATTGGCCACCGTGGCGATGCTGGGCCGCGCCGCGAACTCCGCACCGCCGAAGTAGTCGGCCAATACGCGGTTGGCGTTGGTGGCCAGCACGACGTTGCCGATCGGCAAGCCCATCGCTCGGCACAAGATCGCCGCGAGCGCGTTGCCGAGGTTGCCGGTGGGGATCACGAACCCGAGCGGCGGCGCGGGCCTGGACGCGCCCCCATGCTCGACCTGTTCGTGCTGATGCACGAGCGACGCCCACGCGTAGTACGCCATCTGCGGCAGCAGGCGGCCGAGGCTGATGCTGTTGGCCGAGGTCACGCGAACGTCCGCAGCGAGGGCAGGGTCGACCAAGGCCGCTTTGACCATGCGCTGGCAGTCGTCGAAGGTACCGGCCACGCGAAATGCCGTCACGTTGTCGCCGAAGGCGCCGAGCTGGTGGGCTTGCCGCGGCGACACGAGCCCGTCGGGATAGAGCACCGCGACACGGAAACCAGGACGCAGATGGAATGCCGACGCCACCGCGCTGCCGGTGTCGCCCGACGTGGCCACCAGCACGGTGAGCGGCTTGTCGTCGGCGTGGGGAATGCGTGCGAGACACGCCGCGAGAAACCGCGCACCGAAATCCTTGAATGCCGACGTGGGGCCGTGAAACAGCTCGAGGGCGTAGGTGTGCGGGGAGCGCAACGTGCGCAACTCGACGTCGAAGTCGAAGGCTTCGCGCAGGATCGCCGGCAGCT
>JAYUXI010000348.1:0-3886 GCA_043753085.1 Myxococcales bacterium
AAGCCGCCTTGCAGCGGTTGTCCACGCAGGACTGCCCCTCCACGCCGCACTCTTCGTCGCTCCTGCACGCGACGCAGGCGCCCGACTCGCAGTACCGGCCCGCGCCGCTGCTCAGGCAATCGACGTCTCGCTCGCACGACACGTCGGCGACGCACGCTTCATTTTCGCACTTTAGCTTGCAGACGTCCTCGCTGCAGTCCGAATCCCTGCAGATCGGATCACTGGGATCGTACGCCGGGTTCTCGCAGTCGCAGCGGCGGCTGTTGCACGTGCCCGTGCAGCTGGCCGACGTCGTGCACGCTCTGTTGGTTTGCTGGCGGCAGTAGCCGGTGGTGGTGTTGCACGTGTCGCTGCAATCGTCGTCGGCGTTGCAACTGGAAAACGTATTGCTGCACTGGCCGGTGCCGCATTCGCCACTGCCGCACTCCACGTTCGATTCACACGAGGTGGCCGAGCAACCCGGCAACGACGGAGCGCCGCAGATCACGGCGCGATTGGCGCACTTGGCCGGCGCCTCGGTCGGGCGCTCGCCGCAGCAGTCCGCGCTCGTCGAGCAGTCGACGCGATCGCAGTGTTTCGCCGTGCTCTCGACGTCGAAGTCGTTCTTCGAGCACGTGTGGTTGATGCAAGCGAGACCTGCCTCGCAGTCGTTGCGCGCCTCGCAGCTCTCACCGCGCTCGCCGCGGGTCTGCGGCTGGACGGTCTGGGTTTCGGTGTCGTCACCGCCGCAGGCGGCGAACGCGCCGACGAACGCGGCGGTGGTCATCAAGAGTGCAGCCAATCGATTCATGAGAAATCTCCGAGGGATTCAAAGAGAAAGCGCGAACGACGTTCGAGCCCGAGCTCCAGTAGCGCGCGTTGGACGCCCCTCGCAATCAATCGATGTAGTTGCAACGACACCGCCAAAAGTCCGGAAAAGAATTGCCGGCAAGCTGGCGTCGCGAGTCGTTCAAACGTCGCTTGGAAGCGGGATCGTCGTCGCGTCCAGGATCGCCGCGCGCGTGAAACCGCCCTGCTTGGCACGCCGCAAGACGTCGTCCGCGGGGCTCTCTCCACGCTCGAGACGCTGCTTCAGAGTTGCAAGGTGCACGCGTTCGTCGGCGCCCTGGGCGTTGCGCAAGTTGCGACGCGCGAGGCCGGCTTCGGCAAGCTCGACGATTCGCTGACCGAGACCGACCAGCGTGTGGCCGCGCCAGGGCGCCTGCAGGCCGAGCGTGGGCACGTGCGCGCGGCACGCCTCGACCTCGGCGAACGTGAAGTCGCCGACCCGCTGCAGCGCGTCGTCGAGAGCCTTCGCGTCGTAGAACAGACCCGCGTACAGGGCGGCGAGCGCCGGCGCATCAGCCGCGTTCTGGCTGTCGGCGCCGCGGACCTCGATGGTGCGTTTGAGGCGAACCTCGGGGAACATGGTGTTCAGATGGAGCTGCCAGTCGCTCTGGGTCGCCCGCTCGCCCTGAAAGCCGTTTTTCCAGAAATCGCGGAAGGTTTGCCCCGCGTTGCTCAGTACGCGATCGCCGCGCTTGACCAGGAACATGGGGCAGTCGAGTGCCCACTGCACGTAGTCGACGTACGACGCGTCGTCCTCGAACAGGCGAGGCAAGAGGCCCGAGCGATCTGGGTCCATGTCGAGCCAGACCTTGGCGCGGAACGACTTGCCGCCGAACGGGGTGCCTTCGTAAAACGGGCTGTTGGCGAACAGCGCGGTGGTGAGCGGCGCGAGCGCCTGCCCCACACGCAGCTTCTTCATCGCGTCCGGCTCGGACGCGTAGTCGAAGTTCACTTGCACCGTGGAGGTGCGCAGCATCATGTCGAGCGCGAGAGAGCCGCGCGTGGGCAGGTATTCGCGCATGATCGCGTAGCGCTGCTTGGGCACGAACTTGTAGTCTGCACGTTTTGCGAACGGGTGGAAGCCGAGGCCGAGCCAGCGCACGCCGAGCTTGCGTGACAGCGGCGCGAGCTCGCGCATGTGTGCGTCGATCTCGTCTGCCACCTGGTGCGTGCTGTCGTGTTGCGCGCCGGACAGCTCGAACTGGCTGCCTGGCTCCAGCGTGATCGACGCGCCGTCCTTGAGCAACGCGAGAATGGGGCCGCCTTCGACCTCGCGATCTGGCTGCCAGCCGCCCACGGCCTGCAGCTCTTCGAAGTAGCGCAGGACGCCCGCAGGACCGTCGTAGTCGATGGGCATGCCATCCCCGACGACACCGAACTTCTCCATCTCGGCGCCGAGCTTCTGGTCGTCTTTCTGTGCCGACACGAACGGCACGAGCAACTCTTCTTCTCGTGCGAGCGGGGTGAGGTCGGCGGAGGGATTGGACACGGACGGCTCTTACCAGGCGGCGAAATCTCGGAAAGCGGAATCGTCGCGAGCCGGACCGTATGGTCCGATGGAGTCAGGCGCGCGCGGTCTGCTTGCCGCCGCCGAGGCGGACCCGGCGCAGAAGCAGGTCGAGCAGATACACCGGGATGGCTGCGAGCAGAAAACCGCCCCAGAGATCCTTGTGGTATACAACCTTCTCGCCGGCGGCGTCGAAGTACGCGTCGGCCGGCGGGTCGACCAAGCCGCCGGTGACGGCGGCCGCTCGCGCAAGCATGGCGCGATCTGGCTCGAACGCGCGGTACTCGCGCGGGTACGGGCTCGAGACGTGGCCGAAACTCTCGGCGATCTGTACCTTCTTGGGGGCGCCCTCGGCCACGCCCCTGGCGGACTCGGCGAAGACGTCGCGGGTGAGCGTGGCGTGCAGCACGTAGGAGCCGTACTTCGGCAGCGGAAAATCGATCTCGTACCGGCCGGGCGCGGTCTGCGGCATGGCGAGGGTCTGCGACTCGGTCGGCCCCTTGACGACGAGCGAGGCGTCGAGGCCGTTCTGGAACAGATCGTCGCCGCCGATGGCGTCGATGGCGGCACGGACGCGGCCGGTGGTGGGATCCAGCTCGGCCTTCAGCTTGAACTCCTGGCGCTTCTTCGAGCGCATGTGCTCACGCACCATCTGCCCGAAAAACTGGCCGTAGCCGGGCCAGCGCAGCCACTCCACCGCCCACATGTTCTTCACGTCCGATGTCCACGCGATGGTCCAGCCGAGACCAACCCGCCAGCGCGCCAGGATCGGCTCACCGGAATCGGAGGCGAGAATCACCTGCGCGGGAGCGGGCTTCATCTGCGTCGAGACGTACCCGTGCAGGTACGGCGCGCTGGCCATGTCGACGCCCCGGAGAAAATCCGCCGAGCCGACCACGCGCGGCTGGAAGTACTCCTCGACCGCGGCGTTCTTGCTGATCAACTCGGTCTCGCGCGTGAAGATACGCGGCAGACTCTGCGCGTCCATCACGCGGTAGAAGCGGCCGCCGGCCACGTCGGAAAGGCCGCGCAGCAGCGCCTCGTCCACACCGGAGCCGAGGCCGACGGTGGAGATGGTTATCCCCTCGCCCGCCATGGTCTGTCCGAGATCGTGAATGCCGCCACTCGGCGCCTGGCCATCGGTCAGGACGATGACGTGTTTGCGCTTGGCGCGCGCGGCGGTGAGTGACTGGTACGCCGCGTCGAGCGCAGAGAAGATCTCGGTGCCGCCGCCGGGCGCGATCCGCGCGATGTCGTTCTGGATGCGGGCACGGTGCTTGGCGGGTGTCATGCGCACGATGCGCGTTGGCTGCGAGTCGAACGCGATCACCTCGAGGAGATCGTCGCCGGCGAGCGTGTCGGCGGTGGCGCGCGCGGCAGCCTTGGCCATCTCGAGCGGCAAGCCACTCATCGAGCCGGAGCGGTCGATCACCAGTGCCATCGCCACCTGCGGCTCGTCGCGTTGCTTTTCCGAGTCCATGCGCACCGGCAGGATGCGCTCGATGGTGGTGTGCGACCACCCGCCGAGCCCGTACCCCGCCTCGCCGCCGG
>JAYUXI010000349.1:0-3884 GCA_043753085.1 Myxococcales bacterium
TCAAATCAGAGGCTTCGAATTCGCCAGTGCTTCGTTCAGAGCGCCGAGCAGCACGTCGGCACTCTCGGCGCCGGACACCGCGAGCTGGCCGGCGAACACGAAAAACGGGACGCCGCGGATGCCGATCTCTCCAGCCTCTTCCTGGTCGGCCCGCACGTCGAGAGCGTGATCGTCGCCCTCGACGACGGCGCGAACTGCGGCTTCTTCGAGGCCCACTTCGACCGCGAGACGCACCAGGGCATCGCGGTCGCCCATGGAGAACCCCTCCGTGAGGTAAGCGCGCATGTAGCGCTCTTCGAGCGCGTTCTGCTTGCCATGTGCCTTGGCGTGGTGAAGCACGCGGTGCGCGTCGAACGTGTTGCTCGGTCTGCTGATCTCGAAGTGGAACTCGAGGCCGTCGCCGGCGGCGACGTCGGTCATCCGGTCGAGCATGGCCTGCGCGTCGGCGGGGCTTGCTCCGTACTTCTTCGACAGGATCTCGAGCTGCGTGGCAGTCGTCTCGCGTGGGGCCTTCGGATCGAGCTCGAACGAACGCCACACCAGCTCGATTTGGTCCCGCTGCGGAAACTTGGCGAGCGCGGCTTCGAGGCGGCGCTTGCCGATGTAACACCAGGGACACGCGATGTCGGACCACACGTCGATGCGGAGGTTCTGCGCCATGCATGCAACCTAGGACGGAGCTGCCACGGCGTCATGCGCTGCCTCGGCAAAAGACCGATACGCCACGGTCACGCAGCGCTCACTCGAGCGGGTGCTCGCGGCCCTGGCCACGGTCGGCGAACCGCCTGCCCTCGGCGCCATGCACCGGGCCATCGCTGGCGTGAGGCCAGCCGCCGAAGCGCGTGCGCTGGTAGTCTTGCATCGCCACCTGGATCTCGGCTCGCGTGTTCATCACGAACGGACCGTGCTGCGCCACCGGCTGCCCGATGGGGCGGCCTTGCAACACCAGCACCTCGCACGGCTGGCTTCCGCCCGCTTCGATCCGAAGCGCGCGGTCGGCGGCGACGCGAATGGCTGCGTGCTCGTGGAACGTGCGATCGGCCAGCGTGAGCGTCTCGCCTGCGAAGAAGTACAGCGTGCGCAGCGTGTCGCCGCTGCGCGCCGGCGGCAACGTGCAGGCTGCACCTGGTTCGAGATGCAGCGACCAGACCGCCACGTCGCTCTCGAGGCGCGCGGCCCAGGACTTCGGCGGCGGTGGCGGCGCCTTGGCGCCGAACAGCTCCCCCGCCACCACCACGACCTCGCAGCGGCCGCCGTCGGCGAGGACGCGACGCGGAATGTCGGCGTTCCACAGCATGGAAAAGTGCGGGTCGACCATCTTGTCTTCGGCCGGCAGGTTGATCCAGATCTGGAACAGCTCGACCGGGTTGGGCGCGCCGCGATCGAGCAGCGGAAACATCTCGGAATGGACGATGCCCCGGCCGGCGGTGAGCCACTGCGCGTCACCGCGGCCGAAGCGCGCCGTGGCGCCGAGCGAGTCGCTGTGATCGATCAGACCGCGCCGCACGAGCGTGAGCGTCTCGAAGCCGCGGTGCGGGTGCTGCGGAAAGCCGGGCACCACGTCGCCGTGGTACATCCGCCAGCCGTCCTTGCCGGAAAAGTCGCTGCCGAGCGTGCGCTCCGCAAGCGAGGCCGCCGGACCAAAGTGCTCGTTCGCAGCCGGATACGCGTCGTCGTGGTGGACGCAGAACAAGAACGGGTCGAGCGTGGGCCACTGCAAGCCGAGCGGCATCGTTTCGTGGATGGGCGACAAGGCGCCTACGACCGAGTCACGAGATGAGGGATGTGCACGCCACGCTCGCGGGCGCAGTCGATGGCGATGTCGTAGCCGGCGTCGGCGTGGCGCACCACGCCCATGCCCGGGTCGGACGTGAGCACCCGCTCGAGGCGCTGCGCCGCGCCGTCGGTGCCGTCGGCGACGACGACCATGCCGGCGTGCAGGCTCATACCCATGCCGACGCCCCCGCCGTGGTGGAAGGAAACCCAGCTGGCGCCGGCCGCGGTGTTCACCAGCGCGTTCAGGATTGCGAAGTCGGCGATCGCGTCAGAGCCGTCTTTCATGGCCTCCGTTTCCCGGTTGGGCGACGCCACCGAGCCGCAGTCGAGGTGATCGCGGCCAATGACGATCGGCGCCTTGACCTTGCCCGTGGCCACCAGCTCGTTGAACTTGAGCCCAACGCGATGGCGGTCGCCGTAGCCCAGCCAGCAGATGCGCGACGGCAGGCCTTGGAACTGCACCCGCTCCTTGGCGAGCTCGAGCCAGGCGCGCAGGCCCGTATCGTTCGGCACCATCTCGAGCACGGCGGCGTCGGTCACGGCGATGTCTTCCGGATCGCCGGATAGTGCGACCCAGCGGAACGGGCCCTTGCCCTCGCAAAACAGCGGCCGGATGTACGCGGGCACGAAGCCAAGGATGTCGTAGGCTTGCGTGCAGCCGCCGAGGGTTGCGCCGGCCCGGATGTTGTTGCCGTAGTCGAAAACCTCGGCCCCGGCTTTTTTCAGCTGCAGCATCGCCGTGACCTCTTCCGCCATGCTGGCCTGGGCGCGTTCGACGTAGCCCTCGGGATCCTCACGGCGCAGGTCGGCGGCCTCTTCGAGCGAGAACCCCATCGGCACGTAGCCGTTCAGCGGATCGTGCGCGCTGGTCTGCTCGGTGACCAGATCCGGAACGATGTTGCGCGCCACGAGCTCCGTGTAGACGTCACCGGCATTGCCCAGCAACCCGACGCTGACGGGCTTGCCTTCTTGCGTGGCGCGCTCGATGCGGGCCAGGGCAGCGTCCAGGGTATCCGCGCGCTCGTCCACATAGCGAGTGGCAATGCGCTTTTCGATGCGTGATGCATCGATTTCGACGGCAAGACACGACATGCCGGCCATGGTGGCGGCCAGCGGCTGCGCGCCGCCCATGCCGCCGAGGCCCGCCGTGAGCAACCACCGCGCGGGATTGCCGGTTCGCTTCTCGAAGGCCTTTCGGGCGGCGACGAAGGTCTCGTACGTGCCCTGCAGAATCCCTTGCGAGCCGATGTAGATCCACGAGCCCGCGGTCATCTGGCCGTACATGGTCAGGCCTTCGGCCTCGAGCTTGCGGAACGTGGGCCAGTTCGCCCAAGCCGGCACCAGGTTGGAGTTGGCGATCAGCACCCGCGGCGCTCCTTCGTGCGTGCGGAATCGGCCCACGGCCTTGCCCGACTGCACCAGCAGCGTCTCGTCCGAAGCGAGCTCGCGCAACTCGCGGACGATGACGTCGAAGGCTTCCCAGTTGCGCGCCGCCTTGCCGGTGCCGCCGTACACGACGAGATCCTGCGGGCGCTCCGCCACGTCGGGATCGAGGTTGTTCATCAGCATGCGGAGCGCGCCCTCTTGCACCCAGCCCTTGCAGGTGAGCTCGGTTCCGGTGGCGGCGCGAATCGTTCGGGGTCCTGACGACATGCAACAGACCGTAGAACGCCCGGCTGCGTCTTCCAAGCGGGTTGCCGAGAGCTGCGCGCAAGCTTGCCCGAGCTGACCAACCAGACGGGCTTCGCGAACGCGCCCGATCGGATAGGCTGAGCTCATGAAGTCTGTTCTTGCTCGTTCTCTTTCGCTCTCCGCCTTGGTCGTTGCCTGCAGCGCGGGCTTTGTGGCCTGCGGCGGCGGCGACGAGCAATCCACGCCCGGCGACGACGACGACGACGATGGCTCGTCGTCGAGTGGCCGCGCCGACGGCGGCGGCTCGTCGGGACGTTCCTCGTCTGGCTCCGGCGGCTCCAGCTCCGGTCGCTCCAGCTCGTCGAGCGGCTCCAGCTCCGGCGGTTCCAGTTTTGGTGGCTCCAGCTTGTCGAGCGGCTCCAGTTCGTCGAGTGGCTCGGTCGCCACGTATTCGGTCGGCGGCACGGTAGCTGGGA
>JAYUXI010000350.1:0-3882 GCA_043753085.1 Myxococcales bacterium
TGCGCAGGGTTTGTCTACGCGCTCTCGATCGTCGACAAATTCTTTCGCGCCGGCGGCGTGAAGTATGCGCTGGTCGTAGGCGCCGACCTCCTGTCTCGCTCGCTCGATTTCGCCGATCCCAACACGTCGATCCTGTTCGGCGACGGCGCCGGCGCCATCGTGCTCGGCCCCGCAGGCCCCGACGGCGTGCGCTCGTCCACCGGGCAGCCGCGCGGCGTACTGGCCACGCGCCTCTACACCGACGGCACGCTTACCGAAGCCTTGGCGATACCAGGCAGTGGCACCCGCGCGTTGCCTGCCGGCGAGCCACGCGGCGGCACCGTGCAGATGCGCGGTCAGGAGCTGTTCAAAGTGGCGGTAAAGAACCTACACGCCGCTTGCCAGGCCGTCCTCGACGACGAGGGACTGCATGTAGATGCCATCGATTGGCTGCTGCCGCACCAGGCCAACTTGCGCATTCTCGAGTTTGCGATGAAACGCATCGGCGTGCCGCGCCACAAGCTTCTCACCAATATTGCCGAAGTCGGCAACACGTCGGCCGCTTCGATCCCCATCCTATGGGACCAAGCGCGGGCCGAGCGCCGTGTGCGCGACGGCGATCTGGTGCTGGTATGCGGCCTGGGCGCCGGCGTCGTGTGGGGCAGCGCACTGGTACGGCAATAGGATTGTCCGACGGCGCGTGGCCGCGGCACGTGGAATGCGCGTGAGTCGCCGCGCCGTTCCAGCTATCGTGGCGGGGTGATGCGAGTTCGCCGATTGTTCCGTTGCGTCGCAGTCGCCGGTTGCGCGGCACTCGCGTTGACCCACACGTCGTGCACGTCACGCGTGATCGACGCGTGGGTCTCCACCGATCAGGACGGCACACGCCGCCCCGAGAAAGCCAAGGGCTCCGATTTCGTGGAATTCGGCGCCGACATCCGCGCCGTCTATTGCATCGTCGAGATCTCGAACGGTCGCGAAGACGCCACCATCGAGGGCGTGCTCCACCAAGACAGCGTCACGCAGCCCGACGGCACCGAGAACGTCGAGCGGGACATCATCGTCGCCACCATCAGCCAGCTCGCTCCGGTGGGCGCGCAGCAGCGCGTGGCCCTTGCGCTACTCCCCAAGAACGCCACCGGCGAGCAAGACGACGAGATCCCGCTGTCGGGCGGCGCCTATCGCTGCGAATTCGCGCTGCGCACCAGGCCGATCCCAAAGGACGAGGTGCCGGTGCCCGACGTTCAGGTGCAGTTCCGCATCGCGCCCACGTCGTGTCCGCCGGCGCAGATCGTCAGTGGCCAAGAGTGCGCCTTCTTCACCGAGGGCATTCAGTGTTTCCAGGCCGGTGGGCGCTCCGCCAGAAAAGGCACTGCCCAGTGCACCTGCACGAGTGGCGCGTGGGTCTGCGACTCATGAGCTCCTGCATCTTCCACCGCGGCAGCCTTGCCCTGGCGCTGCTCGTGGCGCTCGACGCGTGCTCGGGACGCAGCGGCTACGTGCCCACGTCCACGTCGCCGACGGACGACAACGGCGGCAACGCAGACGACGACGACACCCCGGTCACGACGGGTGACGATGGCGGTGGCCAGCGGGACGCCGCCGCCGATCCCGACGCCGCGTTCACCAGCAGCGGGTCGTCCTCGAGTAGCTCGAGTAGCTCGAGTAGCTCGTCGGGCTAGGCCGATGGCGGCGGCGTACAGACCGGCATCGCCGCTTCGTCGGGCACCTGAGCCACCCGCGCCAGTCGAAAGTCATCGGCAGCCTCGAACGTGTGCGCTATGCCCCGGCGCATGAGCAAACGCGCTTGGCTGTTTCCAGGTCAGGGTTCGCAGGTCGTCGGCATGGGCCAGAAAGCGCTTGCTTCTTCGGCCCGCGCCCGCGCCGTGTTCGAGCGCGCCGACGAGGCCCTCGGCGAGTCGCTCTCGAAACTGATCCTCGAAGGCCCCATCGAAACCCTCACACTGACGGCCAACGCCCAGCCCGCGCTGGTCACCACCTGCTTCGCCATCCTCGAGGCCCTGCGCGAGCACGGCGAACTGTCCGCGCCCGACTTCGCCGCGGGCCACTCGCTCGGTGAGTACACGGCGCTCGTGGCCGCTGGCGCGCTGCGCTTCGAGGACGCCGTGCGCATCGTACGCGCGCGCGGTCTGGCCATGCAAGACGCCGTGCCCGTCGGAGTGGGCGCCATGGCAGCGATCCTCAACCTGGACGAGGCCGTGCTCGCCGCGATATGCGCGGCCGCCTGCCAAGGCGAACGCGCCGAGCTCGTCAACTTCAACGCCCCGGGCCAGATCGTCATCGCTGGCGACAAGGCCGCGGTCGAGCGCGCCTCGGTGGCCGCAGGGGCCGCCAAAGGCCGCGCCATTCCGCTGTCGGTCAGCGCCCCGTTCCACTCCTCGCTGATGAAGCCGGCGGCAGAGCGCCTGGCCAAGGTGCTCGAGCCGATCGAGGTGAGCGCGCTCGCCTTCCCCGTCGTCGCCAACTTCGACGCCGCGCCCAACGCCGACGCGGGCCGCGTCAAGCTGCTGCTCGTCAAGCAGGTGGACGGCGCCGTGCGCTGGGAACAATCGGTGCGCTTTTTGGAATCCCAAGGCGTCACCGAGGCGCTCGAGATCGGGCCCGGCAAGGTGCTCGCCGGCATGGTCAAGCGCACCGCCAAATCGATCCAGGTCACATCGCTCGACGGGCCACACACCGCCGCCGTCCGATGAAGAAAGAATCCAGCATGTTTCGTCTCGACTCCAAGGTCGCCGTCATCACCGGCGCCTCGCGTGGCATCGGCCGCGCCATCGCCGAATCGTTCGCCAAGCAAGGCGCCCACGTGGTCATCAACTACGTCGCCGGCGAGGAGAAAGCCCGTGAGGTACTCGCTGCCGTGGAAGCAGCGGGCGGAAAGGGCGAGATCTCCCGCTTCGACGTCGGCGACAGCGGGGCGACCGACGTGGCCTTGCAAGAGATTGCCAAGCGTCACGGCAAGATCGACATCCTGGTGGCCAACGCCGGCATCTCGGTCGACGGCCTGCTCATGCGCCTCAAGGACGAAGACATCGACCGCCTCTTCCAGATCAACGTGCGCGGCGCCATCGCCTGCGCCCGCTCGGTGATGCGCCCGATGATCCGCGCCCGAAAGGGCCGCATCATCTTCTTGTCGAGCGTGGTGGGCGAGATGGGCAACGCCGGCCAGACCGCCTACGCCGCCACGAAAGCAGCCCTGCTCGGCGTCACCAAATCGGTCGCGCGCGAGTACGCCTCGCGCAGCATCACGGTCAACGCGGTGGCTCCTGGCTTCATCGACACGGACATGACCGCGCACAGCGCCATGAGCTCCGAAATGAAGGCAATGATGCTCAAGCTCATTCCGCTCGGTCGCACCGGCTCGGCGGAAGAGGTGGCGGCCGCGTGCACCTACCTCGCCTCGGACGAGGCTGCGTACGTGACGGGGCAGACGCTACGCGTAAACGGTGGAATGTACGTTTGAGGCATTTCACTAGGCATCGATGACAAGGCTGTGTAGAAGCAGCCGCGCACTCACGGGCGCAGCGATGCACACACATCGTTTCGCGCGCTGACACGGTACCCAGCGGTCCGCCCATCGGCCCACCGAAGGCAACCGCCACACGAATTGCTGAGGAATCATGGCGAAAGACATCCCGACCGAAGTCAAGCGCATCATCAAAGAGCAGCTCGACGTCGACGAGAAGGACATCAAGCCCGAGTCGACGTTCATCGAAGATCTCGGTGCTGACTCGCTCGGTCTCGTCGAGCTCGTGCTCGCGTTCGAAGAAGCCTTCGAGATCGACATCCCGGACGAAGACACCGAGAAGATCCGTACCGTCCAGGACGCTATCTCGTACGTCGAAGCGCACGTGAAGAAGTAACTCCGGCCCTCGCCGGAACCCC
>JAYUXI010000351.1:0-3881 GCA_043753085.1 Myxococcales bacterium
CGAGCTGCCATGGCGATCTCTTCGCGGCCGCCGTAGCTGAGCGCCAGGGTGAGGGTCATTTCGGTGTTGTCTTGGCTGTCGGAGCGCAGGGGGTCGAGCGCAGCGCGGACGATCTGCGGCAGCTTGCCGACGTTGCCGACCGCGTTCAGGCGGATGCCGTGGTCGAGAATCTCGTCTCGCTCGGACAGCAGGTACTCGCGCAGGAGCAGCCAGAGCGCGTCGATCTCTTCCTCCGGGCGGGCCCAGTTTTGCTCGCTGAAGGCGTACAGAGTGAGGGCCTTGAGGCCGAGCCGGCGCGCGGTGCGGACGATGCGGCGGACCGCCTGCGAGCCCTCGCGATGGCCATCGGCCCGGCTGCGACCGCGCAGCTGCGCCCAGCGGCCGTTTCCGTCCATGATGATACCGACGTGCATCGGCAAATTGCGGGCTTCCACGGTGATATTGGCCATTATTGAACTGCGTGCGCTCTACCAGGGACCCTGCTTGGCTGCAACGAGCACCCTTCGTGAGCGGTCGCCCAGCGTGCGTGAACGGCTCGCGCGCCCTATGGGTGAAGCGGTGTCCGAACCTGCCGAGACCGACAGCCCGCCGCTCGACGCCGTCAACGCATCGTTCCACGATGCGTACGAAGCGGCCCGCGACGACGCGCGGAGCGCCGTGCCCGTCCTCGTGGTTCTGGCAGACACCATCACGCTCCTTCACGGCGCCCGGCGCCAAGCAATCGAGTTCACGCCAGAGCTATTTCACGTCATCAAGTCCGTGGTGCATGCACCGGTGGCGGTCTACGTGGCGGCCATGGGTCCCGCGCCCAGGCCCGACCTGGCAAAGCGGGTGCGGGCGGCGCGCGCTGCGCTCCACCGATACGAGCCACACGAACCCGCCATCGTGGAGCGGCTCGCGGTCATCCTCGACGCCACCCTCGCGTTCCTCCAGCACCCGGAGCACGCCGACGCGTTCGCGCGCTCCCTGGGTCCCCGCCTGCTGCGCAGTGCCGACGACGCGACCCTGCTGCAGCTCGCCGCGCTGGACGCCGCCACCGGCACACTCCTCGATGCCCTCGCGCCGACGGATCGTGCGAACGTGAACGTGGTCGTCGCGGGAGCGCACCAGGCGCGCGCACGAAGCCTCGGCATGCAGTACTTCGGCAAGCTCCTCGGCGACGATGCGGCGCTGCGGCTTGCCTACGCCGAGAGCGTCGAGACCGAAGAGGAAGCCGTCCAGCTCGTCGGCATGCGGCGGGTCGACCGCCTGATGGGCCATGCATTTTTCGGCGATGCCGAGCGTCTCGGGCGCGACGTGCTCGGCGACTCGGTGAAGGCCAGGCTGCGCAACTACACACTGACGGCGTCCGATCGGCTGTGCCGATGAGCGTTGTCCGGGATTTGCCCAGCCCGCTGCGCGAGAGCGTTGGCGGGGCGGCATGCTCTTCACCATGATCGCGCCCGGCGGCAGCGGTGGCTGGATCGTCGGCGCGGTCATCATGGCGTTCGTCTTCGCGGTCGTCGGTCACCAGCTCGTCACGCAGCACCAGAACGACGCCGCCGTCGCCAACGGGGAAGCCGTGGTCGCGAAGGTCAGGCGCATGGACCCCGGCCACTGCGTCGTCAGCAGCAAAGGGAACAAGTGCCTGCAGCTCGGGCTCGAGATGCACCCACAAGGCCGCGCCGTCTACACGACGACGCTGACGCACGACATCCCGCTCGAGTTCATGTCACGCGTGCAGCCCGGCTCCTGGCTCACCGTGGCGGTGGACCGTGCCGATTCCAGCAAGGCGTACTTCGACGAAGCCTCCATGGCAGTCGAAGCACCCAGGCCCGCCGTACCCTGAGTACGGGCCCCGGCGGTCTCGAAGCCCCCTTGGCTCGCCATGAAGAGTTCTGCGCGCTGTCTCTCGACCTCAATCACGCTTCGTGTAACGTCGAGACGTGTCCC
This sequence comes from Myxococcales bacterium, assembly GCA_043753085.1. Lineage (GTDB taxonomy): Bacteria > Myxococcota_A > Polyangia > Polyangiales > Polyangiaceae > JAYUXI01. The sequence continues at coordinate 1,933 of JAYUXI010000351.1, forward strand.
CGCCGCGCGATTGCCCCTGCCATTCCAAGAAACGCTACGCCGTCTGCTGCGGCCCGCTCCACCGCGGAGTAGCCGCGGCGCCCACCGCCGGCGCGCTGATGCGCTCGCGATACGCTGGCTTCGCGCTGGGCCTCGGCGAGTACCTGCTGTCCACCCTCTCCCGCACCCATCCGGATCACGCCGGCGTAGGCGCCGGGGAGCTCGGCAGCTCCCGCAAGGACCAGCGCTTCATGGACCTATGCATCCTGCACGAATCCGAAACTGACGATGTCGCTCAGGTCTTGTTCTACGCCCGGCTCTTCGAGCGCGGTGTCGACCAATCGTTCGTGGAGCTCTCCGACTTCGTGCGCGAGGGCGGCGCCTGGCGCTACCAGAGCGGCACGTTGGTTCCAGCGGGCGAAGTCGGTTCGGATCCGCGCCAACTCACGCTGCCGGAGTTCCTCGCGCTCGGCGGCAAACAAGACGCCACCCCCAAAGCCGCGCGCGACTGCTAGACCGCCCGCATGTCGGCACGCAAAGGGTCGCTTACGTACGCGCGTTTTTATGTCGAGGGAGACGTGGCGGCGGGCTTCCAGGCTCGCGCGCTCAAGAACATCCAGGCCAAGATCTTGCGCCCGCTCGATCCGAACGAGCCGGATCCCGAGCGCTCCGGCTGGTGCCGCCTGAGCGAGCCGTTCGAGCTCGAGCTGGAGCACGAGCACGTCTTCGCCGACGACTTCGTGATGCTCGGCGTGCGGACCGATCGCTGGGCCATTCCGGGTCCCCTGCTCCGCGCCAAGCTGCGCGAGCACGAGGCGGCGTTGCTGCAAAAGAACGGCCGCGAACGTCTGTCCCGCAAGGAAAAGACCGAGCTCAAAGAGTTCGTGTCGAAGAAGCTCCGGCGGCAAATCGCACCGAGCACGCGCGCGGTGGATCTCACGTGGTCTGTCGACGAGAAGCTGGTGCGCTTCTTCTCGCACTCGCCGAAAAGCGCCGCGATCATGCTCGAGCTGTTCCAGAAGACCTTCACGGTGAAGCTCGTGCCCGAGTCGCCCTACACCCTGGCCGCGCGCCTCGGCATGACGGCCGGGGAAGAGCGCGCCTGGCAAACCCTCGAGCCGAGTGAGTTCGAGATGGACGCCGTCCTCGACCTGGAGATCTCGGCATGAGCACGATGCAGCTACTCGACCGCATCGAAAAGCGCCGCTTCGTCGGCCGCGAGTTCTTGATGTGGCTGTGGTTCGAGAGCGAGATCTTCGATGCCACGCTGTCGACCGCCAAGCACGGCTCGTTCGGTTGCTGGATCGAGGGCGCTTTCGTGCTGTCGGCGGGCAAGGAAGTCACGCGCATCAAGGGTTCGCAGCCCGCGTCCGCGCGCGAGGCCAAAGAGAGCGTGTTGCGCGGCAAGCTGCCCGAGTCGGCCGGCTTGCACCTGTCCTGGGGCGAGCGCGAGATGAGCTTCTCGATCAAGGCCGAAACCCTCGCCGTGGCGCGCCTCGGGCTGCCCACCCTGCTCGACAAGGCAGACGAGCCGCCGCCGCTCTTGCTGGACGAGAAGAAGGGGCCGCCGCCCAAGAAATCACGCACCACTGCGGCCCGGCAGCGATCGGACGAAATGGACGAACAGAACGCGCGGTTCCAGGAGCGCATGGATCTTGCCACCGAGTTCGAGGGTCTCGTGGAGACGTTGTTCCAGGATTTTTTGCACCTGCGCCTGGGCGCAGCGTGGGGCGCGCTGGTACTGCCCGCGGTGAACACGTGGATCCGCGGCGAAGCGGTCGACGCGGACGCGTATGCGGCGCGCCGCAAGAAGGCGCTCAAAACCGCAGGCTGAGGGTGTTCTGCACTCTACACGCGATGCAAATCCGAAGTGCACGGCCTGCTCGACCTTGCGCGGACTCCAGAACGCCAAGGCTACGACAATCGATGCATCATGACCCTGAAGGCGTGTCGCATGAAGATCGGGTGAA
>JAYUXI010000352.1:0-9418 GCA_043753085.1 Myxococcales bacterium
CCCGCGCGTTCGAAAATCGCGCCTGCCTACCCGGCGCCCATGGCTTCGGCTGCGGAGCCAGTCGAAACGGAAGACGAGGCGCCCACGCCCACGTTGCGGATCACCAAGCTGTTGCTCAACCCCGTGAAGTCCAAGACCGTCGCCAAGCCGGAGCGCCTGGGCGAGCTCGACGACAGCGGTGACGGCGCCAGCATCGACGAGCCAGGCCGGCGGCCACTTCTGACGCTGCAGGGCACACCGGCGCCGGAGCGCGCGTCGTCCGCCGAAGCGAGCTCCACCTGGACCAAAGGCCCCACCGAGCCCCGCCCCAGCGCGCTCGATCCGCAAGCCCGCGCCGCGTACAAGAGTGCGTACCGCATCTTTCAGGACAAGAAGCCGCGCGAGGCGCTCGACGCGTTTGCCGCGTTCGTCTTCCGGTACCCCGACCACCCGTACGTCGAGCAGGCCACTTACTGGCGGGGCGAATGCTACGTTGCCCTCGGCGACAAGGCCCACGCGCTCGAGCAGTTCCGTGGCGTCGTGGCCCGCTTTCCGGGCACACCGAAAGCAAAAGAGGCCGAAGAACGCATTGCGTCGCTGTCGGGCGTAGGGAGCAGCCGATGAGACGATTCGCAGGTGCATTCGGAGCCAGCTTGGCGTTGTCGGCGGCATCGTGTTTCACGGCGCCGGCGTGGGCACAAGCGGCGGCTCCGGCGGCGGGGGCGACCGCTGGCTCGGGAGCAAGCGCCGGCGCAGGGACGAGCGCCGGCTCGGCAACCGGCGCCGGGGCGGGATCGGGCGCCGGGGCGCCCACCGTCACCACCGTTACGCCTCCCAGCACCAGTTTTCCGGTGTATCCGGGCGGGATTGCACCGACGCCCGCGGGGCAAGTGCTGGGCGGCGGCAACGCCCAGGGCTCCTCTTCGTCGCGGCCCATCACCGGCAACGAGCGGGATGGGTTCGATCTCGGCAAGAGCAGCGCTGGCGGCGGCTCGGTGCGCGGCCGCGAGGATGGCAACATCCTGTTCGGTGGCAGCGGTGTGCGCGGCGCAGGGGTGCGCGGCATCGGGCCGACCCGCGTGCCGAACAGCCACCTCGTCCAGAAGGGCGATACGCTCTGGGACATCTGCGACTATTACTTTCACAATCCCTACGAATGGCCGCGCATCTGGGCGCTGAACCCCGCCCTGAAGAACCCGCACTGGATCGAGCCCGGGCAGAACGTGCGGCTCCGCAAGGGCGACGGCGACGTCATGGGCGCGCCAACGCTCGGCCTCAAGGGGCGCCGGCTCGATTCGAGCAGCATCTTCGTGCGCGATACCAGCTTCGTCGAGGAAGGGTACGACTACGACTGGGGCAAGCTCGAAGGCGCGCGCGAGGAGCGCATGTTCCTCGCCAACGACGACGAGGTGTACCTGCGCTGGAGCAAGGATCGGCAGATCCAGCCCGGTGCAGAATACAGTATTTTTCGCGAGGTGAAGAAGACCAAGCTCGGCACGCTCGTCGAGCTGCAGGGCCAGGTTACGATCGACACCGTCGACACCAAAAACAAGCTCGCCCGCGGTCGCGTACATGGCAGCGTCGTCGAGATCGAGCGCGGCGCCCACTTCGGACCCGTGCCGAACCGCTTCGACGTCGTGGCCCCCACGCCGAACGAGGTGGACAAGCAGGGCGAGCTGTTTGCCGCGATGAAGCCCGGTGTGCTCTACGGCCAGGGCCAGATCGTTTTCGTGGATCTGGGTGAATCCACCGGCATCAAACCGGGCAACACCCTCGAGGTGATCCGTCGCGGCGATGGCCTGCACCGCACCATGCCCAACCGCAGCGCCGCGCTCCGCCTCGAGACCGGCGGCGACCGCCGTGTGCTCGAGCGGATCCCCGGTCCGGACGAGCCCACCAAGCTCAAAGACGAGATCGTGGGCACCATCCGCGTGCTCGCGGTCGGCAAGCGCACGGCAACGTGTTACGCGTTGGAGTCGACGTCGGAGCTCGAGGCCGGTGAACGCGTGATGCTGCGAAAAGGACACTGAACACGGATGCCTGAATCCGGAGCCCCACCTTCCGGAGGCCTCTCTGGTTTGGCCGACCCGCGCGGTGCGGCCCGGGCGCCTCCGAACGCCCCACGCGCCAGCGCCACGCTCGGCCTGCAGATCGCTCGAGTCTTCGCCTTCCTGCTGCTGGCTGTGGCCGCCCTTCTGGTGTTTCCCTCGCTTTATTGCGAGCGCCAGGCCAAGCAATACCTCACGGCCAAGGCCACTGCCCGCATGCGCGTCCTGCGCGGCGCCGCGTTCCAGGGCGAGGTGCTGAAGGGCAAAGAGCGCTACGCCACGGGTTCCACTCGCTTCGACGGCGAGTGGATGCTGTTCACCTACGTCATGACGGCCAGTGCCGCCGGCCAGGTCTTCGTGCGCAATCCGGAAGAATTCGACGAGTCGCTCCTGGTGCTGCGCCGCGCCGTGGAGCGCGCCGTCTCCCCGGCGGCCCGCCAGTTCGACACCGAGGCCTGGAACGGCGAAGACGCCCTGTACGCCCTCGACGACGACACGCACGGGCACGGCGCGTACCTCGTGTATCTTGCACTTGCCCTCGGGTGGGATCGCGTGGTGCAGTCGGATGGCCCCTGGTCCGACCTGCACGACGGCGTGATCGCCGCGCTCGAACGCCGCCTGGCTGCGGCTCCGGACGGCGTGCTCGCGTCGTACCCCAACGAATACTACCCGGCCGACTCCGCCGTGGCCGCCGCGGCCATCTCGCTGCACGCGCGCGCACAGGGCCGGCCGACTCCCGCCGTTCTCGTCGAGTGGGAAGCCAAATTCCGTGCAAAATGCATTGATCCAGACACGGGTCTTCTGTACCAGAGCCTCACGGAAGGGCGCGGCACCGAAGGCTCGGCGCGCGGCTCCGGCACGTCGATGGCCACGTGGGTGCTCGGCGGCTCGCACCCGCAGCTCTCCCGCGAGCTGTACGCCGCACTCCTCAAGCACCGTTATCGCGAGGTCGTGGGGTTCGCCGGCATCCGTGAGTACGCCCGCGGCGACTCCACCGAGGGCGACATCGACTCGGGACCCCTGATGTTCGGCTTCGCGCCTTCGGCATCGGCATTCACGCTCGGGGCGGCCCGCGCCCAGCACGATCTGCGCACGTTCTCGCGCCTGTACGCGTCGGCCCACTTCTTCGGCGCGCCGGTCGAAGGCGACGAGCGCCGCAACTACGTCGTGGCGGGACCGCTGGGCGATTCCGTGCTCGCCGCCGCCCTCACCTCCCTCGAACCGGGCGAGTACGCCCGCATCGGCCAGGAATGAACAAGGCGCTCGTCACCGGCTTGCTGTGGGCGCTTTCGGCGCTGCTCTACTATGTGCTCGCGCACGTGATGGACCGCGAGAGCATCACCGGCACGCTGCTCGCCGGGCACCCCACGGTCCAGCACGTCGCGGCGTTGCTCGCGCTCATGGGCCTTCGCGTGGCCACGCTGCTGGTGTACCCCGCGGTGTTTTTCGCCCTCGTCATCGAGGCGCTGCTGGCCCGCATCCTCCGTGGCTCGCGCAGGTCCATGGCCGACCAGAGCACCATCGAAGCCTCCCAGGTCGGCAATTCCGATCAGAACGGCTGAATGCCGGCTCCGATCGAAGCGCATGGAGCTGGCGCGACAGGAGCCGAACGCGCTCAGTCGTAGCGCTCGGAGTGGACCAGCTCGCGGGGCAGGTTCATCTTCTTGCGCAAAAGATCCCTGACCTCCGACACCATCTTCTGCAAGCCGCAGATGTACACGTGCACGGGGCGACCCGCCGAACGCGCGGTCAGCGCTTCGTAGATGCGCGGGACGTGCAGCTGCACGTAGCCAGCTTGACCCTGCCACATGTCGGTCGGGCGAGACAGAGTGCACTCTGCACTGAAGTTCGAGTGGCGCAACTCTCGCGCCTCCAGCTCGTCTTGATACAGCCGGTCCTGCTCGTAGCGGAAGCCTGCCAACAGGTGCAGGGGTGTGCCTTCGGCTTTGCGGCCGAGCGCGTCGTAGAGCAAGCTGCGCAGCGGCGTGAGGCCCGTGCCGGTGCCGACAAACAGCGCTGGCTCGTCGTTGCGACGCACGAAGAAGCCACTTGGACCGTGTACCTCGAGCTCGCTACCGATTTCGAGCGCGTGCAAGAACGAAGAGCCCGGGCCACCCTCGACCTTGGTCACCGCCACCTCGAAGGTGGGGCCATCCAGGGGCGGCGACGCGATCGAGTACGAGCGCTTCTCGATGATCTCGCCCATCGGCATCAGCAGGTTGACCCACTGGCCGGCCTCGTAGAGCACTGGCTCGCCGTCGGAGCGTTCGAAGGTGAGCTCTCGTACGCCGGGAGCCAGTTCTCGGTCTGCCACGAGACGAGCACGAAACGGGATGGGTAGCGTCATGACGGCTGGTCCTTCGGATTCGTGCTTTTGTTCATGGTAGAATCCACGTCGTCATGGACAATCGCATCTTCTTTCCTCTGGACTCCGTAGAGGAATGGGCAAACGAAGGAAAGGTGGAAGTCAGTGGCACCGAGCTCGTCGTCGTGGCCGACGCCCGCCGCTACCGCCTCGAAGACGCCGCCCACGTGCTCCGTGAGGTCAGCGGGACCGACTGCCCGCGCGGCCTGCCCGGCAAGGTGAAAAGCAAGGCCGTGCTCGAAGAATGGGGCGCCGAGCTGTACGACACCAGCATGGTTCTCGGCGACAACGCCTACGACGTGGTGCAGGGCTGGATGGGCACGCCTGCTTCGAGCTTCGCCGAGCACCGCCGCTCGACCGAGGCCGAGACGGCGCGCAAGAGCCGCCCCGACCACGAGCCCACGCCCGAGAACGACGAGGTCATCTTGGCCCGCTATCTCCTCAGCCTCCGCGGCCTCTGATGTCCTTGTTCGTCACCGCGCTCTTCTGCTTCACCGTGCTCGCGTATCTCTTCGCGTCGGTAGTTTTCGCCGCCAAGATCGCCGGCCGGCCCATCGCCGCTCGCACCGAGCGCCTCGGCTTCGCCGCGCTCGCACTGGGCGGCCTCACCCACCTGGTGCACGTGGTCGTGTGGTCGCTGGTGCTCCACGTCTGCCCCGTCGAGGGCATTTACTTTCCGCTCAGCCTCGGTGCCAACTTCATGGTCGGCGCGTTCTTCTTGTTGCGCCGCCGCTACAAGCTCGACGCCGTGGGCTCGGTCGTCGCGCCGCTCGCGCTTGCCACGTTGCTCGCCTCGCGGTTCGCCGTGCAGGCCACCGCGCCCTCCGATTCGCTGCAGAGTGCACTCTTGCCGTTCCACATCACGGCCAACCTACTCGGCGTCGCGCTGTTCACGCTGGCGTCCGCGTCGGCCCTGCTGTTTCTCGTGCAGGAGGGCCGCCTCAAGTCGAAAAAGCTCGGGGGTCCCTCGCGTCTGCCTCCGCTCGACGCGCTGGATCGCGCCGGGCACCGGCTGCTCATCGCCGGCTTTCCGTTGCTCACCGTCGGCGTCGTCACCGGCACGCTGTTTCTGAACCGCATGCACGACGAGTCCGGCGCCGATTTGGCTCGCACCGCCTTTGGCTACGGCACGTGGTTTTTGATCGCCCTGGTGCTGCTGCTGCGGCAGGCCGCCGGCTGGCGCGGTCGCCGCGCGGCGTGGGGCACGCTGGTCAGTTTCGGACTCATCGTCGCCGTGCTCGGCTTTTATCTCGTGCGCGGCTCGGTCGCCTTCCGGGGGCTATCGTGAGAGGCGCCCCGTGATCGTCCTGGTCGGCCTCTCGCACAAAACCACGCCCATCGAGCTGCGCGAGCGCCTCGGCGGCGGCTCTGACTTGCTCGGCGCCATGCTCGCGCGCCTCGCTGAATCACCCGAGCTCGAAGAGGCCGCGTTCTTGTCCACCTGCAACCGCGTCGAGGTGCTGGCGCGTCCGAGCGGCGACACGCAGGAGGCCTACCAGGCCGCGCTGCACGCCATGAAGGCGGCCATGGCCGCCGAAGCCGGCACCACCGAAGCGTTGCTTCCCCACCTGTACGAAAAGACCGGTCGCGACGCCGTCAAGCACCTGTTCCGGGTCGCTTCCAGCCTCGACTCGATGGTCCTCGGCGAGCCGCAGATCCTCGGCCAGGTCAAAGAAGCGTTCGACGCCGCGCAGAGCGCCGGCACCCTGCGCGGCGGGCTGGGTCGTTCGCTGACCCACGCCTTTTTCGTCGCCAAACGCGTCCGTACCGAGACTCGCATCGGCGAGGGCTCGGTCAGCATCTCCAGCATCGCCGTCGACCTCGCCGAGCGCATCTTCGGCGATCTCTCCAAGCTGTCGGTGCTGCTGGTCGGCGCCGGAGAAATGGCCGAAGCCGCCCTTCGTGCGCTCGGCAAGAACGCGCGCTCGGTGCGGGTCTGCAACCGCAACTTCGATCGCGCCGTGAAGCTCGCCTCGCAGTACGGGGGCAGCGCGGCCCCGCTCGACGCGCTGCCCGAAGAGCTGGTTCTTGCCGACGTCGTCCTCGTCAGCACCGCGAGCCCCACCTACGTGGTCACGCCCGAGCTCGTCTCCCGCGTCATGAAACAGCGGCGCGGCCGCACGCTTTTTTTCATCGACATCTCGGTGCCGCGCAACGTGGATCCCGCCATCCACGGCCGCGACAACGTGTACGTCTACAACGTCGACGATCTCGAACAGCAAGTCACTCAATCCCAGCATAGTCGCAACCAAGAGCTAGTTCGAGCGGACGGCATCGTCGACGAGGAGCTGGAGAAGTGGAGCGCGTGGCAGCGCACGCTCGACGTGAAGCCGACGTTGATCGCCCTGCGCGCTCGCACCCGCGGCGTACTTCTGGCCGAGCTCGAACGCACGCTCGGCAAGCTGCCGCATCTCGGTGCGGTCGAGCGCCACGCCCTCGAGCAAATGCTCGAGAGCGCCACCAACAAGCTCCTGCACACGCCCACCCAGCGCCTCAAGGAAGAGGGCGAAGAGCAAGACGAGCGCATTCGCATCGTGCGCCACGTCTTCGAGCTCGACGAAGGTCCCGCCAAAGCGGCCGACGCTGCGAGCGCGCCGCGGCTCACGCTGGCCAGAGCGTCGAGCAGCGGCAGCGACCGCTGACGCCTGTGGTACCGTCACCGGCGATGCGCCTCGTGTACGCCACCCGCCGTTCCAAGCTCGCCCTTGCACAATCGCGCGCCTTCGTCGACACGCTCCGGGCGCGCTTGCCGGACGCCACGTTCGAGGAGCTGCAGGTGGTCACCAGCGGCGACGTGATCCAGGATCGGCCGCTCTACGAGGTGGGTGGCAAAGGCCTCTTCGTGAAGGAGATCGAGGAAGCCCTGCTCGACGGCCGCGCCGACTTTGCGGTGCACTCGATCAAAGACGTGCCTGCGGGTCTGCCGGCTGGGCTCGGCATCCACTGCATGCCGCCGCGCTCCAGCCCGTTCGACGTGCTCATCGTGCGGCAGGCGCTGCTCGGCGCGGCTCCGTTCACGCTCGATCAGCTGCCGCAGGGCGCCAAGGTCGGCACCAGCAGCTTGCGCCGCCAGCTCGCCCTGCACGCCATCCGTCCCGATCTCCAGATCGTGCCCCTGCGTGGCAACGTCGACACCCGGCTCGGCAAGCTCGACTCCGGCGAGCTCGACGCGATTGTCCTGGCCGAAGCGGGATTGCTGCGACTTGGGCTCGAAGCGCGCGTATCGGCTCGCCTCACGGCAGAGCTATGCCTGCCGGCGATCGGACAAGGAGCTCTCGGCATCGAGTCCCGTGAGGGCGATGCGCGGGTGGACGCGGCCCTCGCTCTCGTCCACGACGCCCTTACTGCTCGAGCGGTAGAGCTCGAGCGCGGCATTCTCAAGGCACTCGGCGCGGACTGCACGACGCCCATCGCGGCCTTCGCCGAGCTCGACTTCGACGAGGCCGCCCTGCTCGGAGAGTTCGGCCTGGCGCGGCTCCTGGATCCGCAACGCGACGCGCGGGTCCAGCGGGTGCGGGTGCGGTCGTGGGTGTGCGATCCGGACGGGACGGGCCGCGCCCAGCTCGACGAGATCGTGGATCTCCCGGTCGACGATGCGGCCGCCGAGGCGCAGGGCAGGGCGCTCGGGGCCCGTCTGCTCCTGGCCCGCGGGCCAGAAAAGTTGCGGTCGGGCGTGGAGATCGGGTAGGCCTCGGGTGTGCCCCGGCCCGCTCGCTTCCTCCGCCGCCTCGGTAGCGCCGCCGTTGCTGCGCTCGGCGCCTGGTTCCTGCTGGGGGCCGCCACCGCCCACGCCGCCCAACCCGAAAAGACCCTCTCCGAGCCCGAGATCCTCGAGCTCAAAAACGGCAGCGAGGCGTACTACTACCCGCCGACCACCAGGGGCCTCAAGCCGGTCATCATGTACCTGCATGGCCGCGGCGGGCACCCCAAAGAAGATTGCAAGAAGTGGGCACGCGTCGCGCGCGACTTCGGCTGGATCGTCTGCCCGCAAGGCCCCGAAGACCGCGGCGGTGGCGCCCGTAGCTGGGCGAACAACCCCGAATCGGCGCGCATCATCCTCGACTCGGCGGTCACCGGGCTCCGCGCGAAGTACAAGGGTCGCGTCCAGACTCGCAACAACATCCTGGTCGGCTTCAGCGAAGGCGCCTTCATCGCGCAACAGGTTGGCCTGAAAGACTCCCAGAAGTGGAGCAGCTGGCTCATCTTGGCCGCCAGCGATCGCTACTGGATGGGCGACACCAAGAAAGACCTCGACGAGTCCCGCCGCAAGCTGCGCCGCGTGTACTTGCTCACGGGCGAAAACGACGGCGTCGCGCAAAATACCAACCGTGCTGGCGAAATGCTCCGTTCGGCCAGGGTGCCCGTGCGCGTGAACATCGTGAAGGGCATGGGCCACGAGGTTCCTTCGGACAAGATGATCACGAACTACCGCCGTCCGTTGATGTGGCTGACCGCGAAGTGAGCGCCCCGCTGATCCTCGGCATTGCCGGGGGATCCGGCTCGGGCAAAAGCACCATCGCCAAGTCCCTGCTCGCCGCGCTGCCGATCGGATCAGGCGTGCTGCTGGAGCAAGACCACTACTATCGCTCGCAGTCCCACCTGCCGGCCAGCGAGCGCGAGCTGGTCAACTACGACCACCCCGACTCGCTCGAGATGAGCCTGCTCGCCCATCACGTCGACGAGCTGAAAGCGGGTCGCTCGATCGTGCGCCCCTCGTACGATTTCGCGCAGCACGATCGTGCGCCCACCGGCCTCACCGTCGCCCCCGCGCCGGTGCTCGTGGTCGAAGGCATCTTGGTTCTGGCCGACGCCGAGCTGCGCAAGCGATTCGACGTGCGCGTCTTCGTCGACACCGACGCAGACATCCGCCTGATGCGGCGCATCCGCCGTGACCTCGAGCATCGCGGCCGCACCTTCGCCCAGGTGCGCAAACAGTACTACGAAACCGTGCGGCCCATGCATCTTGCATTCGTCGAGCCCAGCAAGCGCTTTTCGGACATCATCGTCCCCGAAGGTGGCGAAAACC
>JAYUXI010000353.1:0-3862 GCA_043753085.1 Myxococcales bacterium
GCATGATTCATCCATTTGGCAGAGTTGGCTTCGATTTGCGAACGTCTCTGCGGGCGCGTGCGACGAAACGCCGCATTGCCTTCGTTTGCGCAGGCACCGACAGAGTGACCATGCGCGCCGCTGCCCCCCCGACCCTCTTCGCTTTTGGCGCCGGCCGGCGTCATGTTCGCCGCCGGTCGAGAGCAGGCCGATGTCGATCGGGCGCTGGCCAACATGAACCATGCAGCCGGCGCACGCGTGAAACCGTGATGGTATACCGGCGGCGCGGTTGTCCCCCGCCGGCCGCCCGATTCGCTTTAGTCTGACCCCGTAATGTGGGTCGAAAGCAAGCACCGCTCGTGGATCGAAATCGTGCTGTTCACGGGGCGCGCGCTGCCGCACATCTGGTTGCGGACGCTTGCCGTCACCGCCGTCAGCGTGGGTGCGACCTGGCTTTACCAGGAGGTGCCGGCATTCCACTATTCGCTCACGCCCATGCCGTTCACCGTCATCGGGCTGGCGCTCGGCATCTTCCTGGGCTTCCGCAACAACGCTGCGTACGATCGCTTCTGGGAGGGCCGCAAGCTTTGGGGCCAGCTGGTCAACACGTCACGTAGCCTCACCCGCCAGGTGCTCACGCTTCTCACGAGCGAAGGCGAAGGCGAAGGCGAAGGCGCTGCGCTGCGGGCGCTGCAGGTGCGCATGGTGCATCTCGTGATCGCTTATGCGCACGCCTTCCGGCGCATGCTGCGTCGCGAAGAGCCGCTACCGCGCATCGAAGCGCTGATCCCCGCGGCAGATGCAGAGCGGCTGCGCGTCGAGGAGAACGTGCCCTGCGGCATCGTGCAGCTGCTGGCCGAATGCATCGGCGAGGCACGCACCCGCGGCTGGGTGGACCCCATGCACGTGCCCACGCTGGAGGCGTCGCTCGTCACGATCACCGATCTGCAGGGCGGCTGCGAGCGCATCCTGAGCACGCCGATTCCCTTTTCGTACACCGTGCTCTTGCACCGCATTGTGGCTGTATACTGCATTTGTTTGCCGTTCGGAATCGACGAAGGGGTAGGCTGGGCTCGCCCGCTCGTGGTGCTGGTAATCAGCTACGCGTTTTTCGGACTCGACCAGATCGGCGAGGAGCTCGAGGATCCGTTCGGCCGCAACACGCACGATCTGGCGCTGGCATCCATCTCCCGAACCATCGAACGCAACCTGCGACGACGCCTGGGCGAGGAAGTGCTCCCGGAACTGACGCCCCGCCACAACGTCCTCACCTGACGTCGCCGGGGGTCCGCGCCGCACGACCGTTCACTGGACCCAGACTGGGTTGGTGATCGCGACCGGCGGCAGCGCCGTGGCGGGGAGTACCCACTCGAGCGTCTTTTCGCCGCGCGCGATCGCGAGCACGTAGGTGGCGGCGGCCGGGACTGCCAGCTCGACATCGCGCACCAGGCGCACGCTCCGGGCAAAGACCTCGTCGTCGGTGCCGAGCTCCGGACCGACGCGCAGCGGCGCCGGATCGATCGGCAGGCTGATGGCCACGTGGCCGCCGACATACAGATCGACGCGCGTGACGTCGATCCATGGCGAAGCGCGCACCACCACGTGCACGCGCACCGTTTTGCCGGTCGCCTTTACCGTGGCACCAGGCTGCTCGCCCTGCACGACGAGCTCGATCACCGGCCCCGTGGTGGCCTGGGCCCGGCCTGCCTTCAGGGCCCGGACCACGGCGGCGGGCTGCAGCGACGGCAGGTCGATCACGCCCTGCCCGGCCAGCTGCACCAGCGTGCGCGGATACCCGGCCCAGCCGTACAAGATGCGGTGCGAGTCGGACGAGCCGACGCCCACCGCGTGGTGGCCCGCAGCGAGCAAGCCGATCCAACTGCCGATGGTGTCCTCGGTACGCTTTGGGTCGAGGGTCTCGTAGCCGTTCAGCAGCTCGATGGCATCGAAGTCGAGGCGCTGCGTGCCGAAGTAGCCCCGCTCCGGCGCAAGATTCCCGACGCTGTCGAAGTATCCCATGCCGCTGCCGAGAAATGGATGGTGCACGATGAGCACGCGCTCGGGATCCCGCCGCACGAAGGCGAACAGCGCGGCCAGCGTGGTGCCGCGGTACGGTGGTACCTTCGCGTCCAGCGCGTACGGAAACACGCCGAAATGTCCCTGCTTGGGCGCGAACGTGGTGACCTCGACCCCGGGCACGAAGCGCAGCTGCCCGCTCTGGCCGGTGAGCTCCAGCGCCGTGGCGTAGTCACCGACCACGTTGTGCTCGGTCGGCACGGCGAACTCGACCCCAGCCGCCACCAGCGAAAGCACACGGTCCTCGGTCTGCACCGGCGAGTCGTAGCTGGGCCGGGCATGCACGTGAAAATCGCACGACAGCATTCCCAGCCCGGGCACCACCCGGCGCGGACGCAGCACGGCCTCGGCGTGGGCGCCCGGCTGCACGCGGAGCGTCACCTCGTCGATCGAATACATCGGGCCATGCGTGGCCTGCAGCTTGTACGTACCCGCCGGCAGCTCGAATTCCGCGGTCCCGTCGCGCACGTCGGCAAGCGGCCCCGCGCCGGACGCACGGTAGTCCGGTCCGAACCACGGATCGCGGGTGTCGCCCACGCCGCGCACGAGGACGCGCGCGGTCAGCGGTTTCTGCGTGGCGCCATCGAATACCTGCACTGTGCACGTACCAGAGGGCTCGAGACTGAGCAGCAGTGGCCACGCCACGCCCGGCTCGAAGCGGGTCACCGGCGACGTACCGACCGCGGCGTTGTCGGCCGCCGTTGCGCCACGGTTGGCGGCGAAGAAGTGCGAGACCGACTTCGGCACGGCCAGCTCGAAGTTGCCCTCGGCGTCCACCGACGTGCGGGCCTGGGTGACGCCGTCGTCGTCCGTGGCGTACACGGCAGCTCCCTCGCGCGTACCCTGCACTTTTCCATGCACGGCCAGCGGCTCCTGCCCGCGCGCGCGGAACATGGCGCCGAGCACGACCAGCGGCGGGCCGAGAGCGAGCTGCAGCGAGGTGGCGCCGCCCTCGTCCAGCGCAAGCTCTGGACTCTCGATTGCCAGGCCGACGTTCTGGTCGGCTTGCCCGCTGCCCGCACGACCGATGGTCTCGTCGAACGAGCCGGGTACTGCAAAGCGTTCGAGGCGCAGCGGGGAGCCCGCCACCACGCCCACCATGGTTGTGGCGCCGCGGGCGTGCAGCGTGACGAACCCTGCTTCCTTGCGGCCCTGATCTTCCACGTCGCCAAGTCCTGCCGCGAAGACGCCTTCCGCCACGGCCAGCTCGAGTCGGAGGCGCAGGAAGTGCCGCGTCTGCGTCGGCGCCTCGACTCGCGCTTCGATGACGAGCTCGGTCCCATTGGGCGTGAGCTGGATGCGCAACGTGGTGGTTTGGAGACCGATCCGGAGCGGCACCGAAAGTGCCACGCCTCCGTGCGGCAGGGGCTCGGCGCGCGTGTCGGCGGGCAACGCCAGCGGCGCGTCGTCGAGCCGGAGCAACAGCGAGGCGTCGTGCGTGATCGCGTCACCGCGCAGGCTGAGCATCCGCGCGGCTGCATCGAATGCGAAGGCAGTGCCCAGCGGGGCGGCGGGACGTGAGGCAGGAGGCGCAGGCGCGGCGCGACGACACCCTGCGGGCGACGCAGCGACGCCCACGAGCGCGATCCCCACGAGCGCGAGCAGCGCCGCGGCGCCGCGGGTCACGCGGGATCCTGCAACACGAGCGCTGCCTTGGGTCCCGTGAGATTGGCGCTGCGCGGCGCGCGGCGCAGATCGACGTGGAGCGAAACGGGACCCAAGAAACGCGCGTGCTCGACCCCCCATTCCACGAGCAGCAAGGCCCCCTCGTGGCGGCGTTCGCGCAAGCCGAGCGCGGCGACTTCGT
>JAYUXI010000354.1:0-3855 GCA_043753085.1 Myxococcales bacterium
ATGATCGGAGACGCCGCCGATCCCGTCGACGTCGTCGTCCACCTCGCGGGCAAGAACTTGTTCGACGGCCGCTGGACCGACGCCCATCTCGAAGCGTGCCGGACAAGCCGCGTCCGCTCCACCGAGCTGTTGGCGCAGGCCATCGCCAAAGCCGCGCACAAGCCGCGCGTGTTCGTCAGCTGCTCGGCCGTGGGGATCTACGGCACCGCCCGCGGCGCCGAGGTCCTCGACGAGACGAGCCTGCCGGGCGATCCGAACGAGGTCCTCACGGGCATGACCCTCGAATGGGAAGCGGCTGCCGGAGCGGCGCGCGCAGCCGGCGTGCGGGTCGTTCATCCACGCATCGGCATCGTGCTCGGCGAGGGCGAGGGCGTGCTCGGCAAGCTGGTGCCCCCGTTCCGCGCCTTCGTGGGCGGGCCACTCGGCGACGGCGAGCAATACGTCCCGTGGATCCACGTCGCGGATGCGGCGCGGGCGATCCTGCATGCCGTCGACGCCGGCGAATCGATGCAGGGTGCATTCAACGTGTCGGCGCCCACGCCGGTCACCATGAACCACCTCGCCACCGTGCTCGGTCACGTGTTGCGACGTCCCTCGGTCATGCGCGTGCCGGCGCTGGCCCTGAAGCTCGTTCTCGGGCGGGCTGCGCGCACGGTCCTTACCGGCCAGCGTGCCGTGCCCGCGGTGCTCGAGCGCGCGGGCTTTGCCCACCGTTTCGTCGACCTCGAAGCTGCCCTTCGCGACATCCTGACCCCGTCGTGACCGACGCCGGGCCCGCTCTCGAAGGGAGCGGGGCTCTTGCTCGGCCTGGATCGTTTCATGTCGGAGGCGCGTGCCCTGGCCTTCGACCGCGCGCGTTGCGAGCGCTGGTTCAGGCGGCGATGCCACGCGAGCGCAACACCTCGCGCACCGCGTTGCGCGCCTCGGGGGCCATCACTCCCATGTGCGCGCGGGCAAGCTCGACGAAGCGCGTACCGCGCGCGTCGCGCAGACCCACCTGCGCGGCGCCGCGATCTTGCGGCGTGCCGTGCTCGATGAGTCCCAGCAAGAACTCGGCGGCTTCTTCCGTGTCGATCTTGGCCAGCGCGGTGATCGCAGCGCCGCGCAGGCGAGGCTCGTTGGTCTCGCGCACGATGCGAGCCAGCGGGTCGAACGCGTGCTGGAAATAGAGGCTCTTGGTGGTCTCGGCGATCTCGGGCACCAGATTGGGATCGCCCTCCTTCAGGGCCGCGCGCACGGTCACGAAGCTGCGTTTGAAAAAGAGCGTGCGGAGTGCACGCAGCACCGCCACCTTGACCTGCGGATCGTTGCTCTCGAACAGCTTCTCGAGCGGCGAGAGCACGTTGTACAGCTGCAGCTGGGCGAGCTGCCCGGCGAGCCGCACCTGCGCCGCCACCGTGCCAGGATCGGTGCGCCCCGTTTCGGCCGCGAAGGCAGTGAGTCGCGCCACCAGTGCTTTGCGGCGAATCAGATCGGGCCAGCGCAAGTCGAGAAGCACGTCGGCGGTGGCCTCGGCCGCGCTGCCTCGTTGCTCCCATTCGAGGACGTCCACGTGCCATACGTCCGGAAAGCCGGATTCTTGTCGCATGTGCGAGGGCAGGGGCGCGGCGTCGAGCGCGTCGTCGCGGAGGCCATGGTAGCGTTTCGACGCGCGCGCGTAGTGACTGCGGCGCATCGGATCCAGTTCGAGCATGGCGAGCGACCGGTACAGGGTACCGACCCGCGCGTACTGCCCGAGCTCGCCGAACGAGAGCACGGCGGCGAGCAGCGCGTTTTCGGCAATCTCCGCGGGCGCGTTGCGCTCGACGTGCTTGTCGGCCTGTTTTGTCCAGAGGTCGCCCTGCACCACGACGTAGTGCAGCGCCGCCGAGTTCATGCCGAGCCCGCGCGCGTACTCGGAGGCTTCCTTTGCCAGTGTGGCCGCCGCCGAAAACTCGCCGGTGGCCTCCGTGCTCTTCAACGCGTCGTCGAAGTATTGCAGCGCGAAGTACTTCAAGTGATCTTCGCGCAAGATGCGGATGCAGTTCACGTAGCCCTCGAGCAGGTCCTCGAAGGAGTTGGTTTCCTTGCCGATCTGCACCAACACCTGGAAGCAGTCGAAGGCGCGCTCGCGCTGGCCGATGGTCTCGAAGTGGTCGGCGGCCTCTTCGAGCAGGCGCACGCTGGACACCTTGGCGTCGCGCGCCTGCCGCGCGTCGTTGCACTTGCGCGCGCTGCGCGACAAGTTGAAGGCGACCAACGCGGACACGTAGTGATCGGCGCGTCCGCCGAGGCTTTGACCGAGTCGCGACCACAGGGCGCGCGCGGCCGCGAAGTCGCCGTCGCGTTCGCGGTAAATGGCCGCTGCCGCGAGCATCTGGCCACGCTCGGCTTCGCGCGCCGCGGCTTTCATGTCGCCCAAGGCCGCCAGCGCGCGGGCGCGGTCGGCCGGGGGCACCGCGGTGGCGGACTGTACCGCATGGGTGAGACGGGCCGGATCGCTGCGCAGAAAGTAATACGCCACGCTGAGGGCGCTGCGCTGATCGCCGCGGCGCAGCAGTGTCTCCATCAGCATCTGCAGAACCTGGACGTACTCGCTCTCGGCCAGGTGCGTCTGCGCCGCTGCGGTGACGAGCGCGTTCGCGGCCGAGTCCAGATCGCCCCGTTTGAGCGCCTGAGTGGCCTGATCACGCAGCCCGTGGACGTCTTCCATCGCACACGAGCTTAGAGGATCTGCGCGAGCCGGTCTGGAATTGCGGCGCCGCGCCGGTGCGTCAGCCGGCCGGGCGCTCTTCCGGCGGGCGGGGCTTTTTGAGCAGGCCGAGCGTGGTTTCGACCAGGCCGATGACCACGTACAGCGACAGCAGCCACACCAGCACGAACGAGGGTTTGGTGCGCAGCGACACCACCGCGCTGGAGCCGACGGCGAAGAAGACCAGCGCCACCGTACGCGAGTTCAGTTTCAGGTCTTTGAACGAGCGGAACCGGATGGTGGAGATCATCAAGAACGACAGAAAAATCGTCAGCCCCTCGATGGGGACCGCGTGGGCGGCGAGATTCCCCGCGATGGTGTGGTTGGCCACGATGACCGCCATGAGGATGCCGGCCGCACCGGGGACGGGCAGGCCGACGATGTACTTCCCTGGCTTCTGCGGCTTGCCGGAGTCGTCCATCGAGAGCACGTTGAAACGAGCCAGGCGCACCACGCCCGAGGCCGCGAACGCGAAAGCGACGATCGTGCCCTCCATCGGGCGCTGGTACAGGCACCACTTGAAGACGAGCAGAGCAGGGGCCACGCCGAACGAGATGGCGTCCGCGAGCGAGTCGATCTGCAGGCCAAACGAGCTCTGCGTCTTGGTCATGCGGGCAACGCGGCCGTCCAGCATGTCGAAGAAGATGGCGAACACGAGAAACAGCGCGGCGCGGTAGTAGTCGTCCCCGCCTTCCCCGGAAAGAGCGTTGGCGCTGAGCGTCATCGAGCGAAAGCCGCAGAAGATGCTCGCCAGCGTGATCATGTTGGGCAGAAGAAAGAGAGTCTTCTTGAGGTCGAGCTTTTTTCTTCGCACTGAGCCTCATGCTTACCGAATCTGGCCGAGGGAACAAGCCCGGTAGATGCGGGCAAAACTTGGCCTCGGTGGGCGCCACACCCCTACGATCCAGCTGCGATGAGATATTTGCTTCTGATTCTGTCCCTCGCTGCCTGCGGCGGGACGCGGCCGGTCGTTCCCAAGGCTCCCGCGCGTTCGAAAATCGCGCCTGCCTACCCGGCGCCCATGGCATCGGCTGCGGAGCCAGTCGAAACGGAAGACGAGGCGCCCACGCCCACGTTGCGGATCACCAAGCTGTTGCTCAACCCCGTGAAGTCCAAGACCGTCG
>JAYUXI010000355.1:0-3847 GCA_043753085.1 Myxococcales bacterium
CGGCGTGGCGTCGTGCGGCAATGCGCCCAGCGGGTGTGGCGAACGGTACGTGTGCGGCGCCACGTGCTTGCCACTTCCGGATCCGGGCGCCCCTGACGCGAGCGTGCCCGGCTTCTGCGGCGGCGGCGGCCAGAATCTGTGCGGGGCGTCGAAGTGTATTCCCGTGGCCTGTGTGCCCGGCGAGTGTGGACAAAAGTCGAACGGTTGCGACGACGTGCTGTCTTGCGGCCAGTGCGAGGCCGGCGTTTGCGGGGCCAACGGCGTCGCCAATCAGTGCGGCTGCGAGAAAACCACGTGCGCGCGGCTCGGCCTCGGTTGTGGTTCTGCGCCCGACGGCTGTGGAGGCACGCTTGCATGCGGCACGTGCGAAGCGCCGGAGACGTGCGCGCCCACCGGCAGCTGCGACTGCGCCAAGATCGAGCTCGCCGTGGCGTGCGCCCGCAAATCCTGTGGTCATGCACCCGACGGGTGTCGCAGCTTCCACGTGTGTGGGCCTGCCTGTCCAGATGTCGGACCATGACCCGAGTCAAGAAACGGTACGTCGCGCTTGGCGTGGGCGCGCTCGTTCCCACGGTCGTGGCCGCGACGGCGATGTGGCTGCGCCTGCGCAACGGCGGCGGCGACTCACTCGACGCACTCGCATCGTCGCTCAGCCTCAAGGTAAGCGATCAGCATCGCTTCGAATGGTTGAGCCAAGACAAGCGCCACTGGCAGATTCAATCGACCCAGCCCATCGAATCGCCGGAGCAGAGCGAAGCGCGCGAGAAGACCCGCGGCACGTGCACACCGGGCATGGTGGAGGTCCAGGGCGCGCTGCTGATGGACCCCTACGGCCGCGACGACACCGACGAGGTCGAGGCGGCCCAATCGAAGACCTGCAGCACGTGGATCAACAAGGACTTTCCGGCGCGCTGCGCGAACTTCGATCCGGCCCTGTGGAACCAAGCGAAGGCGCCCTTCGAGAAGAAGGAGCTGCACTTCTGCATCGACCGATACGAGTACCCGAACCGCAGGGGCGCGTACCCCTGGATCGTTGCGACCTACACGGAATCCAAGGACGTCTGCAAGCGCGAAGGCAAGCGGCTTTGCAGCGAGAGCGAGTGGACCTTGGCGTGCGAAGGGGAAGAGGCCACGCCGTACCCAGGCGGCTACGAGCGCGAGGCAGCGGCCTGCGTGACCGACCAGGCGTGGCGCGAGTTCGACCCCGAAGCGCTCGGCGATCGCGACGGGGCCCGCGCCGAGAGCGAGGTCGATCGGCTCTGGCAGGGCGAAGCGTCCGGCAGCCGCGCGACCTGTCGCTCATTTTACGGCGTCTACGACATGACCGGCAACGTCGACGAGTGGACCACGTCCGTGCGCAAGACCGGCTACCGTTCCGTGCTCAAAGGCGGGTACTGGGGGCCGGTGCGCAATCGCTGTCGCCCCGCCACGCGCGCGCACAACGAGCAGTTCGTGGCCTACCAGCAAGGGTTTCGCTGCTGCGCGGCGGTGCCTGACGAAGACGACGCGCGCGGGACGGAGCCGGAAGCGCAGCCGAGCGCTGCGGCCGACGCGGGCAACGTGCTCGATGCAAGCGCCTCGGCGCCCGCGCCCGACGGCGGCTTCAGACTGCAGAATCCGATGCCTTTCGCACCGGACTATGGCCTGATGGACGAAGACGAGGCGCTGGGCAAGAAGCTGCGCGGTGTCGCCAAGGGGTGCGGCGTCCCTGCCAAGTAACGGATGTTCAGGCTGGCTTGCGCAGCGCATCTTGCGCTTCTGCGCCAACGGCCATCGCGTGGTACCCGTTGTCGACGTAGACGGTCATGCCGGTGATGCCGGTGCCGAGCGAGCTGGCCAGGAATGCGGCGGTGTTGCCCACTTCGTTGGCAGTGATCGCCTCGCGGATGGGCGCGCTCTGTTTGGTGTACTCGACCATCTTGTCGATGAAGCCGATCGCGCTGGCCGCGCGCGAAGCCAGTGGGCCGGCCGAGATCGTGTTCACGCGGTGCCCCCACTTGCGGCCAGCTTCGTAGGCCAGCACCCGCGTGTCGCTCTCGAGTGCGGCCTTTGCGGAGCTCATGCCACCGCCGTACCCGGGTACCACGCGCTCCGCGGCCAGGTAGCTGAGAGACAGAAACGTGCCGCCCTTGCGCATCAGCGGACCGAACCGCTGCACCATCGACACCATCGAGTAGGCGCTGGCCGAGATGGCGTGCAGGTAGCCCGCACGCGAGGTTTCGAGGAGCGGATTGCGGACCTCGCGGCCGTTCGCCAAGCTGTGTACGACGATGTCGACGCAGTCGTTGCCGAAGGCTTCGAGGTAGCGGTTGGCAAGGCCCTCCATGGTGAAGTCGCCGAGATCGCGATAGCGCTTGTTCTCGCGCACTTCGGCCGGAGTGGCCTCCAGCGTGTCGTACTCGGCGTCGAGTGGGTCGACCCGCTCGAACTCCATCTTCTGGCCGTTCGAGAGCCGCAGCGACTCGTCGAGCTTGCCGCGGCGGAGCAGGGTGTTGAAGATTCCCATGGCGGGCGGCCAGGTGGCGACGCAGACCATGGCGCCGGCCTCGGCCAGGGACTTGGCGATGGCAAAGCCGAACCCACCGTCGTCGGCGACACCAGCCACGAGAGCGCGTTTGCCCGAAAGATCGATGCTGAGCATGGACGCGGAGCCTATCACGCAGGGCGCGGCCCGCGCACTGGCTACCGAGCCAAGCAGAACGACACGATGTAGAGTGCAGCGAAAGCCGCCCACAACGCGGCCAGCACCCGCGCTCCGCGCTGCCAGCCGAACACCGGCGCGACGGGCGGCAACACCAGAGCCACCACGCCGTGCAGCGGCTGGGGCTTGCCGAACAGGCGGATGATCAAAAGGACGTGCACCGTGAGCAGCGCTGCGCACGACACGACCAGGAGACCGAGGCGGACCTCGTCGCTCACGGTTCACCTCCGCCGCGAGGCGTGCGTTGCGGCGTGCTCTCGCCGGCTTCGCCCGAGCGGGATTGTTTCACGTCCTCGCTTTCGCCGCTCGGATTCACCACGCTGTTGACGCCTCCGCCACGTGCTGTGACCAGCGGCTCGGGCTCGTCCACCGCTTCGCCCTGTGCATTGCGCCAGGTGCCGGGTGCAAAGTACAAGGTCCCGTCGGCGCTGCGGACCTCGACTGGGGGCGAGAACGCGAGGTCCGCTGGGGGTGCGACCCAGACACCGTGGGTCCAGCGCCATTGCCGCGCGGAAAGGCGCCACTCGCCGTCGACCCAGACGGCGTTCGTCGCAGGCTTGTCCGGCACGCTCTCGACCAGGGCCGGCGGCGCCGGGTGGGAGATCATTTCCAGCGCCGAGGTTGGATGAGAAACGTACGGAGGGTGCGGGAGCCGCGGACCAGCGCACGCCACGAGCACCCTCACGGCGACGAGCGCCACGCAGAAAAACCGCGCCCTAGCCATGGCGCGAATCACGAGCAAGGCTCCCGTTTCACGATAGTTGTGCCTACACTCGGGCCAAATCGTGCGCAAGCAGCTCGAACTTCTCGTGGCCTTCGCGTGCGGCCTTTTCTTCCTGTGTGGCTGCCACCACGTCCCGAAGGGGCGCTCCAGCGTAGACGAGGTGGACATTCGCGGTGAGGACCAGGTCACTGGGGTGCAAGATAAGATCGCGACGCAGCCCTCGCCCAAGTTCCTATGGCTGTTTCGCGGCGTGCTGTACGAGTACTCCGTCTACGACCGTTTCGTCGTGCAGGAAGATCTGGCGCGGGTCGAAGCGTACTACCGCGACCGCGGATACTTCGACGCGCACGCCCGAGCCGGCCGGGTGTTCCGCAAGAGCGACCAGCACGTGCGAGTCGAGATCCTGGTCGACGAAGGCAAAC
>JAYUXI010000356.1:0-3845 GCA_043753085.1 Myxococcales bacterium
GATCTCGTGCCGTGGGCCAGCGTGGGCGCTTCGGCTGCCGAAAAGAAGATCAGCCTGGTGGCGATGGCCTTCGTGCGCGACAACGATCCGCAATTTTTCACGGCCTCGGGGGAGGTCGCGTTCGACGGAACGCAGTGCACGCAGGGCAGAGCCACGCACTTCGTCGGCGCCACCAAGGTGGGCGGCATGATCGCGTACGAGATGCGCGTCCGCTCTGCCGAGCTTCGCGGCGGGGCGCTCTCGTTTTTCAAAGCGCGCCTCGCGGCCGGCGACAAACGCATCACGCAGACCGTGATCGGCGGGCTCGAAGTCGAGGGCCTGGAAGCCGCGACGGGGACTGCGGCGACTCCCGAGCAAGGTGCGGACGTGGCCGCCAAGCCGCTCACGTTCAAGGTCAAGAACCCCGTGCCAGTCGCCTACGCGGTCTACCCCCTGGCCGACGTGTGCAAGTTCGCGTTCCCCGCTCCCGAGGTGTCGCCCGAGCTGGTCGAGTTCGGCGACGTGCCGTACGGCCAGGCCGGTCAGCGCCTCGTGCACGTGGTCAACCGCGCCAACCTCGACGTGCGCGCCGATCTCGGCGGCATGCAGTCGTTCGCCATCCCCGCGCAAGGCAGCATCGACGTGCCCATCACCTGGACGCCAAGCGGCGTCGGCCTCGGCTGCGAGCGGCAGGAGCGGCAGGAGACACTGGCCTTTTCGCCCAAGGACGGCACCGCGCCCGTCTCGCCGCGCACCCAGAGCGTCCGCATCACCGAGCGCGTGCGCACCGGCAAGCCCACCTTCACGCGCAAGGAGCACGTCGACACGGGCGTGTTCACCCGGCCCGACTACGCGCAGGCCACGCGGCAGTGGGAGTGCCCCGCCGACTACGCAATGCAGTCGTGCAAGACCGAGAACCTGCAGTGCGGAGATGCATCCTGCACCGAGAAAGGCTACGCCGTGAACGCTTCGCCCGAGGGAAACGGCTGCAAGTTCACCTGCAACGGGCCGAAGGGACTCATCCCCGGGCTGTCGTCGTACTTCTGCCGGTTCGACGCCGTGATGGATTGCGCGCTCCGGTGTCGTTGAACCCGCCCGGCGACGCAGGTAGGCTGCGTGGCCTCATGAGGTCCATCGTCATCGTTGCTCTCTTGGTCGCCGCCAACCTCGGCTGCGGCTCGAGGCAGAAGAACGCTGCCTGCACCGAGATGGCCTGCCAGAACGGAATGCGCATCGGCTTCCGTCCGTCGAGTGGCGTATGGCCCAAGGGCACGTATCGTTTTCAGGTGCTCGCCGACGACGCCTCCACCAGCTGCACGTCCACCATCCCGCTGCCGAAACCGAGCGACAAGCCCGCCTGCGCCGCGGACTACTTGGTGCTCGAAGAGAGCGGAGGCGCCCTGCCCGCAGGTCCCGAGCAAAACTTCGGCGGCGTGCAAGTGCTGCGCGCCGCCGAGAAGATCACCGTGCACATCTCGCGCGACGGCCACGAGCTGGTGACCGGCACGTTCTCCCCCAACTACCGCAGCGTCGAGCCCAACGGGCCCGGTTGTCCGCCCACCTGCAAGCAAGGCGAAGAGGCCGAGATCGTCGTCCCGTGAGGGGCGTCGCCCGCGTGGCCGCTCGCGTCGAGATCGAGCTGATCGGCATCGAAGAGGGCACCAAGGGCTTGCTCGAGGGGCGCGTCGTCTCGCCCGACATGCGCCATCTTGTTTGCAGAGATACGTCCCCGTCGATTCGCACGTAGTGAGCTCTTCCCCGAGTCAATCGTTCGTGTCGTTCGACGAGCGGCCGGCCGTACACAGGTTGGCTCGGTTCGAGGCACGCGCCGCGTCCGCATGGCAGCCCTTCGCTCACGGACTCTCAGGGGTGGAGCGCCGTGCGCAGCAGCCACGCGGCGAGACCCAGCACAGCGAACGCCAGCGTGCCAATCAGGATCCACCAGCCGAGCCGGCTCTGCATGGGTACTGCCATCGCACCGTGATCGAGGGTGCGCGGCATGGGATGCATCTGCGCCGTGCTCCGCTGGTCGGGACCAGACGACTTGGGCGGAGCGAGCGGCAAGGTCTTGCCCGCAAACGCCAGCATGCCACTCGGCGTGTCACGCCGCGGCGGCGCGTTCGACAGCGGAACGGTCGACGCATAGGCCGGCATCTGCCGAGCCGTGCCGGCGACCAGCAACGTGCGCACCGCCGCGAGCATCTCGCCGGCATTCTGGTACCGCGCGCGCGGCTCGAGCGCGAGGGCGCGATCCAGCACTGGCTGGACGAGCGCCGCCAGCTGCGGACGCCGGCCGATCACCGTGGGACGCTCGACGCCGAGGCACGCGTGCAAGATGCTGGGCAGATCCTTGCCGTCGAAGGCAGCCGATAGCGTGGTCATTTCGTACAGCAAGAGACCGGCGCCGAAGACGTCGGTGTAGGTTCCCGACTGCCCGCGCTCGGGCTCCCACTGTTCCGGAGCGGCATAGCGGGGCGTGAACTGGCTGGAAAAGCGCGTGGCCTGCGTGACCGACCGGGCGGTACCGAAGTCGACCACCTTCACGACGCCATCGTGGCAAAGCATGACGTTCGATGGCTTCATGTCCCGGTGCATGAGCCCGCGCGCATGCGCTGCGGCGAGCGCCTCGAGCATGGCCTCCAGGATGGTGCGGATCTCGGTGAGGGAAAAGTGCCGCGAGGACTCCGCACGCTCCGCGATCTCGACGTCGAGTGGAGTGCCATCGAGGTACTCGAGCACCACGTACGAGAGCGTGCCGCGCGATGCCTCGAGCTCTCCCGCGTCGTAGAGCCGCACCACGTTCGGATGGGAGAACGAGAAGAGAAGCTTGGCCTCCTTGAGGAACGAGTCCTGGGTGCCTTCGCCGGGCTTGGTGCACTTGATGGCGACGCGGGCGCCCAGCAGCAGGTTGGTGCCCTCGTAGACAAGCCCCATCCCCCCTTCGCCGATCACGCGATCGACGCGGTATTTCCCCGCCAGAGTCGTTCCCGTGAGCCCCAGCGAGTCGGTCGTTTGCGGCGCCGACGGAGACACGAGCGAAACGGTATCACAAGCTGCTACTCCAGGGCGCCATCGGTTCCGAGGCCGTTCCAGAAGTCCGAGTGCCCCAGCGCCAGGGGATGCGGCAGCGTGTCCCTGTCGAAGAGTCCGACCTCGAGAATCTCCAGCGGATTGTGCGGCGGCTTCTGCGGCAGGCCCACGCGGCAGGCGATGCCGACGCTGAGCGCGTGAAAGCGCGGATCGCGGCGCGGCCCGGACCATGCGCCGACCAGCCGCACGTCGTCCACCGCGGTGATACCGGCTTCTTCTTCGAGCTCCCGCGGCAGCGCCGTGCGCAGGGTCTCGCCCCATTCCAGGGTGCCGCCAGGGAACGCCCAGGTGCCGGTGTCGCCGCGCCGGATCAGCACCAGGCGCCCGTCCGCCGTTTCCGGAAACGCAACGAAGCCAGCCACCGGGCGCCGCAGCAGGTGCCGGCTCGCTTCGTAGAGAATGCCGAGGACGGCCTTGGGCAAACGCAGCGGTGCAAATCCAAGCATCCCGGATCCCCTAAGCCAGCTGGAGACCTCGTGCTAGGGCGGACGCCATGAAACTCGCCACGTACGCTCGTTCTGGCTCTCCCCGCGCCGCGCTCGTCCACGGGTCGTCTTTGATCGACTGGAACGACGCGGTGCACGCCCTGCTCCGTGATCGCGCCCAGCCGCACGACGCCTGGGCGGTGCGCGAGCTGGTCGGCGACGGCGTGCTCGGATTCGTGCAGAACGCATCGGTCGCGCGGCCCCTGGCGGACGAGATCCTGCAGCGCGCGGCGGACGGCAAGCTGGCGGGTCGCGTGCTCGCGGCCGCCGAATGCTCGCTTCTGGCGCCGC
>JAYUXI010000357.1:0-3843 GCA_043753085.1 Myxococcales bacterium
GACCCGCGCAGCTTGCCCAGGCCTCGAGCACGGCCGCGCGTCCCGAGGTATTCTGTACGATGTACGCGCGATACGGCTGGACGGTGGCTCTGAAGCTGACGCCGGCGGCACCACACGCAGAGCCGCTGCCCGCGTACACAGTCGCGGTCTGTGCTGCGCTGAAGAGAGGGTCGTTGCTGGTGAGCAGAACGTTGGTGCTGGGCATCGCGTTGGCGCCCGCCGTGAGTGCACCGCAGGCAGTCAGATTGACCGTGTTCGAATCGGGGGCGCTGACTTCGGTCACCTTGAAGGCCAGCGCAGCTTGGGTGGGCGTGAAGGTTGCCGTGAGCAGCGTGGCCTCGAAGGTATTGGGCGTGATGTCGACGCCGTTCACGTTGACTTTGCTGGTGGCAATAAAGCCCGCTCCCTTCACGGCGACGGTGACCGTCGCACCCATCACGAAACCGGGAGATTCGACGCCGTCGGCCACGACGCTGTCGATGGTGGGCTGGCCGTTGCGAACCTTGAACGGCAACGTTGCCGTGCCTCCGCCAGGCCCCGAATTCTCGACGCGAATGTCGAGGGTGAGGCCGCCGGTCCCGAGCCGGTTCTTCGGCACGGTGAAACGAAGCTCGTTGATCCCGACGAACTCGGTCGCAACCGGGTCGCCGTTGACGCTGACCTGGCTTGCCGCGACGAAGTTCTCGCCCGAGAGCACGACCGGCGTGTCGTTGGCGCCCTGCACGGCCGAGTTGGGGGCCATCGACGTCGTGCGGGGTGCTGGATTGACGACGCTGAAGATCTGACCCGGGCTGAGCCCGCCGCCGGGATTGGGGTTCTGCACGGCGACCGCGAGGGCTCCGACCGAGTCGAACTGGCTGGACGGTACGATGACCGTCATCGTCGTCGCGTTGCCAACCGTAGGTGTGAGCTCGGTGCCGTTGAACGACACCTTCGATTTGCCTACCACGAAGCCACCGCCATGCAGGGTGATCATCAGGTCACCGGCACCCACGGTGGTGCTGGCAGGCTCGATGGATGTAAGCTGCACGGTTGGGTTGCTGACGACGAAGGTGAGCTTGGCGGACGTGCCGCCACCCGGCGCCGGGTTGTCGACGTCGACGTCGAAGATGCCGGAGTCCGCGAGCAGAGCCGCTTCGACAGCGGCTGTCAGCTGAGTGGCGCTGACGAAGGTGGTCGGGATCTCGGCGCCGGCCCAGCGTACCTTTGCGCCGGTCACGAAGCCGGCACCCTCCAGCTGCATCGTCAGGGCGGGGCTGCCCATCAAGGCGGTAGGGGGATCGGGGTTTTTCACCCGCGTGAGCGTGGGCGCGGGGTTCTCGACGGTAAAGTCCATCGACGAGCTGGCGCCGCCGCCGGGTGGACTGGTGCCCACGGTAAGCATCAGGACGCCGGGCGCCGCGAGGCGCTCCGTGGGCAAGGTGGCGCGCAGCTCGGTGGTGTCGATGAAAGAGGTTTCGAGCGCAGCGCCGTCGAGCTGGACGATGGTGCGCGGCACGAAGTTCTTGCCGCGCACGACGACGGTGGGACCGGCCGTGCCGACGAACGCCCGGCTCGGCTCGATGGCCTGCAACACGGGCGCTTCGGCGTACGCGTCGTTGCTGCGGCCGCTGCTGCTTTCGCCGGAGCTGGAAGACGAGGTGCCATCGACCACGCCCGACGACGACGAAGACGACGCGCCGCCACCGGCATCGACGTCGGAACCGCCGCTGGCGCAGGCGGCGGCGGTGGCGAGAGCAGCAACGCACGAGAAGACGGCAGCGAACCGGGAACGAAGGGAAGCCATGGCTGAGGCCCGATCTGCCACAAGATGCGACATTTGCAAGCGCCGTTATGGGTCGAGCATGGGGCGCGGCTCGCCCCCGATGCGGTGCCGAAGATCGTTTCCGAAGGCCACGAGCATGAGCGCCATCATCAACCCGACTCCGGCCAGCGAGAGAACCTCGCGCACGCGCAAGCTGAACGGCTTGCGGCGGATGCTCTCGAGCAAGAGCAGCAGGAGCATGCCGCCGTCCAGCACGGGGATGGGCAGCAGGTTGACGAGGCCCAGATTCACCGAAATGAGCCCCATCACCCACAAGAAACTGGTGGGACCCAGGCGGCCTGCTTCCCCCGCCACGTCGACCAGACCGAGCGGACCGGTCACGTAGGCGAGACTGATCTTGCCCTGCAGCACGCGCACCACGCCGACGGCCACGAACTTCACCGCGAACGCGGTTTGGTTCCAACCGCGAGTCACGGCGTAGCGCACCAGCTTGGTGTTCTCGACGCGCACCTGATCGGCCCTTGGCGCGTATGGGGTGACTTTTAGACGCGCAATACTGAGCACACCGCGCACCAGCTCTCCGTCGCGCGTCCACGCGAGCTCGTGGGGGGACAGCGCGCCGACCACGTCGCCGGGCTTGTTGCGAACGAGCTTGGTTTCGGCGTCGCGCAAGGATCGGACGGCGTCGCCGTCGACGCTCTCCAGGCGGTCGCCAGGACGGAGGCCCGCTTGCCACTCGCTGGAGCCGGCTGGCACCTGGGCGACGTAGAGCTCGCTGGTCTCGATGCCGGTGCGCGCTTCGACGTCCTTGCTGCGGGCGACGTAGTCGCCGGGTTTGTTGTCGCCTTCGAGCGGCAGCGGCGTGAGCGTGACCACCCCCGAATCGGGCAACGCTACCTCGGCGACTTGCCCGAGTGCTTCGGCAGCCACCGGGCGCGAGTACGAGACCACCATCGCGTCGCCGCGGTTTTGCGACAGCACCTGGACGAGCTCGGTCATGCGCTCGATGCGGCGACCGTTCACGGCGGTGATGCGATCGAAGGTACGCAGCCCGGCGCGATAGGCAGGCGAATCGGTTTTTTTGATGCCGATGACCGGCGCGAGGAAACGCGGCGAGACGCCGATCTTGCCGATCTGCTCGCCGAGGTCGAGCGCCCGCGGACCGAGCGCGTGCCACTCCGACACGGGCGTGACGACGATCTCGAGCGGGCGCCCTTCGCGCAGGACGTCGAACCGGAGCGCGCGACCCCCGCCCTTCGCGATGATTGCCTGCGCATCGGTGAAGCTACGCACCTCTTCGCCGCCAACGGAAACGAGCACGTCGTCCGGCAGGAGCTGACCGTCTGCGGGCATACCGGCTTCGACCGAACCGATGACGGCGGGCGGCAGCGTGCGGTCCTCCATGTAAACGGTGGTGTAGAGCAGCAGCGGAAACAGCAGGTTCATCGCCGGACCGGCCAGCACGATGGCGACGCGCTTGGGCAGCGCCTGCGCTTCGAAGGTGCGCGTGGCCTCTTCCGGCAGGACCGGCATGTCGCTCTTGCTGGATTCGAGCATGCGCACGAAGCCGCCGAACGGAAACAGCCCCACGCAGTACTCGGTCTCGCGGCCCCGCAGCCGAAGCAGCTTCGGGCCAAAGCCAATACTGAAGGTGAGCACCTTCACGCCGAACAACTTGGCCACCACGAAGTGGCCGAGCTCGTGGACGAAGATCAAGGAGCTTACGAGTACGACGAAGTAGACAAAATCCACGCGGGCTGCCCTTGTGTACACCCGCGGCCACGCCTTGGGGAACACGGTGGGGAAGAAGAACACCAAAGTGCGCCGCCCCTCCTCTGCGCTGCTCCTCCGGAGGCGTCGCGTGGTACCTTGCAGAGGTGGCGATGTCGAAAACTGCGTCCCCGGCGGTGGGTTTCAACGACAACGTGCGTCGGCGAAACCGCAACTTCCACGTTCAAACCGAAGATTCGGGCGTGGCGCGTCCGCATATCATCACGCACCTGTTCACCGACGGCGGACGCATCGTGAAATCGGTGCGCCAGGGCTATGCGGACATCGTCGAAGAAGAGCAGCTGACG
>JAYUXI010000358.1:0-3836 GCA_043753085.1 Myxococcales bacterium
TGCGGCAGCCGCCAGGGCATCGAGTACGCGCAGGCCGAGCAGGCTCGCCGGCACGTCGAGGCCGGCGCCGCGGCACTGCCCGACGAGCACCTGCAAATCTTCGCCGCTGCCGTCGATCATTGCGTCGAAGGCGAGCACGCGCGCGCTCGGCGCCGCGCGCGAGGTACCTGCAACCTGCATGCGGAGCCACGCGGTGGCCAGTTGGTCTCGCGCGCTCACGCACACCGAAAGGCGTTCCGGGGTTACGCGCGTAATGCGCACCTCGGGCCGCGCCGGCGACAGCAGACCGCGCAGCGCCACCGCGAGGTAGGCCTCGAGCGCGGCGTACGACACGTCGAACGCAAGGTGCTCGAGCACGCCGCGGCGGTGCCGGAAGCGCGACAAACCGCCGGTGACATCGAGCGGGAAGGTGAGCCCCGGCAACGAGACGTCGAGCGCGGTGAGGCGCACCGGGCCGATGCGATGTGGGCCGGAGAGCTCGTAGCCGAGGCCGCCGCGGTGAATCGCGAGCGCAAGGGGCAGGCGCGGCAACGCCGCGACTTCTGCCGCCACCGCGGGAGAAGCCGATTCCGCCAGCCTGGCGGCGGGATCGCTCTGTCGGACGCTCATCGGAACGAATGGTACGGCGCCGCGCCGCAATGTCGCAAATTGCTGGGGCTCGGTCCACCGACCCGGGCCCCGTGATCCGCGCCCCGCGTCACTCTTTGAGGTTGACGATCAGCTTCTTGGCTTCGCCGGCCTTTACCTTCACGGTGACGGTCTTCTTCAGATCCTGCTCCGAGTTGATCAGCATGACCCGGTGCGTGCCGGCCGACACGGGCTTGTTCATCACCGGGGTCTCGCCGGCGGGGGCGCCGTCGATCACGACCTTCGAAGCGGGCATCGAGCTGATGGTCAGCGTGCCTTCGCCCTTCGCTTCGGCGCCGCCGGTGGTGGGTGCCGCGGTGGTCGGTGCCGTGGTGGTGGTCGTTGCGTTGCCGGTCTTCGGTGCGGCGCCAGTGACGGGTGCGGGCGCAGCGCCCTTCGGGATCAGGGTGATGGTGAAGGTCTTCTCGGCCGGCTCCCCTTCGGTGAAAGCGAGCGGCACGTTGAGGTCGTCGAAGCCGGCCTTGGTGGCGTGCAGGCTCCAGCCCTTGCTGGTGTCGAGGTCGAGCGGGGGAACCGGCACCGTGATGGTGCGTGCGGACTCGCCAGGGGCTTGCAGCGAGAGCTTGGCGCCCGGCGTGGCAAGCTCGATGGTGGCCCGGCCCTTGAGGACTTTCGGCGTCACGGTGCCGAGGTCGAGCATGCTGCCCTGGGTGACGGTGACGGTCTTTTCCAGCGCCTGGTAGCGATCGTTGCCGGCAATGCGGATCTTGTGTTCGCCGACCTTCAGATCCTTGAGCTCCTGCGGCAAGGTGCCGCGCTCCTGGCCATCGACGAACAGCTTGAGGCCCGCGCCGGCAGACGCAATCTTCAAGCCGGTGCCACCCGCCGCGGCGTTGGCGCCCGTGGCGCTACCGCCGGACGAGGCTTCGCCCTTGAAGTCGAAGGGTACGGCCAGGCTCTTGCCCGACTCGACCGTGACGAGCTTGGGCTCGGGCGTGGTCAGGCCTTCGGAGATGACCTTGACCGAGTGCTGGCCGTTGCCGAGCTCGAGATTGCAGGGCGAAGTTTCGCACTTGGTCTTCTGCCCGTCGACGAAGACGGTCACGTGGTCGAGGCTGGCGCCTTTGCCGTCGGCCGCGGTGACGGTGACGGTGCCGCCGCGCGAGTTCAGGTAGAGCACCAGCGCGAAGGCGCCGACGGCGGCGCCGAGCAGGCCGAGGCCCACTCCGACCCAGCTGCGGCCAGTGCTCGTGGTCGGATACACCAACGTGGTGGCCTCGAGCGGGCGCGGTGGATCGGTGCGCGGCTGCGGCATCGCCAGCGGCGTGGTGGTGACCTGCACGCTGGGTGCGGGCGGCGGCTGCGAAGGCGCGCCACCCGCGCTGGCAAGTGTAGCCACCAGCGGCGCGTGCGCAGGCTGCGGCGGCAGCGAGCTCGGCGGCGGCGCGACGTTGGGCTTGAGCGAAGCCGGCGGCATCGAGCCCGGCGGCGGCGGCGGCGTGGAGCGGCGCATGCCCCCGCTCGGAGGCGCCACCAGGCCTGGTGGCGCCGGCGGCGTGCCGGCCCCGAGCACGCGCTCGGACTGGGCGGCGCTGACCGGCCCGACGGCCTGCGAGACCGTGGCGCTCATGCCGCCAGGCGGCGGAGCGGAGATGGCCTTGGCTGCGGCGCGCATCGAGGCGCTGGCCGGCGGCGGCGGCGGTGGCGCACCGGTTCCGCGTGCCGTGGTGGGGGTGGTGTTGGGCGCGATGGATGGCGCGCCGGCAGCCGGGCCGGTGGTCGAAGCAGCCTCCTGGTTGCCCTGGGAGTCCTTGTCGAAAACGTGCGTGGCCTCGTTCTCGTCGTCCCAGTCCATCTCGAGGCCGCCACCTTTGCCGGTGAGACCGGCAGGCGCGGCCGCGCCATTGGCTGGCTGCGTGCCGGGGGCGGGGGGAACGGGCGAGCGCGGCGGCGGCGCGACGTTCGGGAGTGGCGGAGCGCTGGTCGCCCGCTGCGTGGCTGCGACTGCGCCGGGAAGCGAGGGCGGTGACGAGATGGGGATGGTGGGGCTGGGGATGCCGAGCAGCGTGCGCTTGGCTTCGAGCATCGGCATGCGTTCGCTGGTGGGCGGTGGTGGCGGCGCGGAGCGCACGGAAACCGGCGGGCTGCTGGTGGCCTTCTTTGCGCCCAGTCCTTCGAACATATCGCCGCCGCTGGGCTTTGCAGCAGAGGGGGGCCCTGAGTTGCCTTCGCTCGCCATCGTTTTGAATCCGCTCGCGCCGACGCTACCGCCGACGTTCTTGTCTTCCGACATCCTTACGCGCTCCTGCCGCTCCCGCTCTCGCGGGACGTGCCCCCCGGGGTGGGAGGACGGCGCACCCTAGCGTGCAGCTGGACTTGCTGCCACCCTTCGTCAAGGCTGGCGCTTCACTTTTCTTTTCGCGCCAAAATGGCCCAGTCCTGCAGCGCCGGATTCACCCGCGCCGGCGGCCGTGGAGCGCTCGGCCGCCACAACACGAAGTAGTCGCGCGAATCGCCGCCGAGCCACCGCGGCAGCGGCGTTCCCATGGGCACGGTCAGCCGCTCGGCCCGCACGGCATGCCCGCGGGCGACCCCGTTCCAGGTGGCTCGCATCGGCTCCCGTGTGGGCTGCGGCGAGCGCAGCGCGCTGGCGCCGGCCACCGTCAGCCACTCGAAGCCGGCCTGGCCGTCGTTGATGTCGAGAGCCATGCCGTACTCGGCGTCGACCTCGCCGAGTGCCAGGGCGAGCTCTTCGGGCGTGACGTCGATTCCGTAGGCGTATACGAAGCAGCCGTCGCCGCGCAGACCAAGCGCGCTGCGTGTCGTGCGCTCGTCGCGCTTGCCGGGCGCCAGGGCGCCGAACCGGCCGCGCTGGGCCGGGTCGAAGACGCCGCGTTCCAGGAGCGGCGACAGGTTCTGCCGAAAGCCCTCCGCGGCGTCCAGGCCTTGGCCCTCGGGCAAGGTGCCCAGCAGCCAGATGCCATCCGCGCCCTGCGCCAACGTTGCGAGGCCGCTTCTGGCGGGCCGGAACGTCCGCCCCTCAGCGCGGATCCCGTACTCGCCGTGCACGCCGCGAAACCCACCGTTGAAGGCCGCGATCAGCCGCGGCCAGACCGCCGGGTCGACCATGCCACTGCCGCCGGGATCGACCTGCCCGGGCACCAACTCAAGGGCGATCCGCCGCGAGTCCCACAGCGCAAACGCAAACCGACGACCGCGCACGGTGTGCTCGCCTCGATACGCGTCGC
>JAYUXI010000359.1:0-9310 GCA_043753085.1 Myxococcales bacterium
ACGCGGGCGCTCGAACGCATGCAGCATGCACCTTTGATTGGGCGCGCCCCGGTGCTGATCGTCTTCGAAACGGCGGAGCGCATCGAGGTGGACCGAGCCGGGTACCTGCGGCGGCGTCCCGTCGCGTACCCTCGCGAGCTGCTCACCGCCGCGCTGGCCGAGCCGTTCACCACCGTGCGCGAAGAGGTCCTGCACGCGCTGGAGGTGCGCCGGCCCGACCTGCGTGCGCTGCTGGCGTGGCTCGACGCCGACGACATCGTCGCAGCGTGCGTGGGCATCGCCGACGCGGAGCCAGTCTGCGCTTTGCTGTTGCCCCGCGGCAAACGCGAGACGCCACTCTCGCTCGAAGAGCTGTTCGAGACCAAACGCTTGGCCGACGTGCTCGCCGGCCACCTCGCCATCCTCGACGAGCGCCGCCAGAGCGGCGCGGCGGTCGACCAGCTGGAAAAGCGTCTGGCGGCTGCGGAAGACGCCGGCCGGTTGCTCGAGCACCGCGCGTCGCGCCGAGGCAATGCCCGCCGCCGCGAGACCGAGCGTCTCGCCAGCCAGCTGCTGCCGGTCTTGGTTGCCCCGAAGAGCCGCCTCGTACAAGAGGCGCTCGAGCGCGCCGCGTCCCGCAGCCAAGGCTCCTTCGTGCTCACCGCCGCCGGCAACGACGGCATCGGCGCGCTCGCTCGGGCGCACCTCGCAGGTCCCCGTCGAGACGAGGCGTTCGTGGTGGTGGACTGCACCGCCGCTCCCCCCCTCGAGCGGTTCCAGAGCGGCGCGCTGTCGCCGCTCCTCGCAGCGGACCGCGGCGCCCTGATCCTGCAAGACGTCCGCGCCTTGCCACTCGCGGTGCAGCGCTTCATCGCCCACGTGCACGCCGAAAAACGTCTCCCCGACGGCGACGCAGAGGCACTCGATTTCGTGCTGGTGCTCACCGCGCGCGAGTCTCCCGCGCGACTGCTGGAGCAAGGCGAGCTGGCGCCCGAGCTGCTCGCGCGACTGCCGGGCGCCGCCCCGTTGACCTTGCCAGAGATCGCCGAGCGCCCGGAAGACCTGCGCGCGCTCGTGGTGGCCAAGCTGGCCCGCGAAGGCATGCGCGCCTACGGCAGACCGTTCGGCATCGCCGACGCGGCATTTGCAGTACTTGTAGAATCCACGTTTCTTGGCGGCGAGGCCGAGCTCGACGCGCTCGCCGTGGCGCTGTGTCGCGTGGCGAGCGGCGGGGTCGTGCAGGTCGAAGACCTCGCGCTTGCACGTCCACGGCCCACGCCGCCACCGGAACCTCGTGTTTCGGCTCCCGCGGTCACTGTGAAGCCCGATTCGCGGCCTTCCGTGGGGAAAAGCGTCGCCGCGAAGCGACGATCGGCACGCCAGCGACGCTGAACGCCCGGCACAGCTTGACCGCGCGGCCTGGTGGCTTTCTCATGAGCATGATGACGTACGACGTCGCCGTGTTCGGAACGCTGCGTTTCGGACGAGGCAAGTTCAAGACCTGGCAAAATTCGATCGTCGACTCACGTCCGCATCGAGCCATTGCGCGCACGTTCTCGGGTTGCTCGAATTCGGCGCCGATGTCCGTGGGCGAACTGCTGATCGAGCTGCCGCTACTCACCGGGCATGGGCTGTTCCAGATCGACGACGAAGGCGGCGTCATGCACGTGCGCTCGCTCTTCACGCAGAGCGCCTTCGAGTCGCGGTGCCGGCAGCTCGCAGCGCTGTTTCTCTCCAGCGCCGAGGTCGGTGCCGACGGCGACGTGTGCTTTCTGGGCCAGGGCGTGTTCGTCGGGTACGGCATCTCGGTGGGCGGCGGCAAAGGCCTGCTCATGGTGCTCTCGGAGGAAGAAGTGCAGTCGGCCTCGATGGATCCCGAGCTGGACGTCATCAGCGGTTACTTCCAGGTCGTCACCCCCTCGGAAGCTCCAGCGCCCGAGTCCTCGCCCGTGTCGTCCACACCGATCTCGGCACGGCTCGGTGCGACGTTGTCGCCGCCTCGCCCGGAGCTGCTCGCACTCGACCCGAAGCGCACTCCGTAGCGACGAGTGCGCGCGCTCGTGCGAGGCCCATCGCAATACGCGGCGCCCCGAGGTAAACATCGCTGCATGTCGTGGAAGCTCCGGCTCTGGCTGCGTACGTGCCTCGCGATCGCCATCTTCTTAAGTCTGACGGCGGCGCCTTCGCCGGCGCGCGCGCTGCAGGTGGCCGATCGCACCACCCCGCGGCGCGCGTTCGTCAACTTTCTCGAGGCCGCCAGCGCGGGTGACTTCGTGCGCGCGAGCCAGGGGATGGACTTGCGCGTGCAGTCCGTCGCCACCCGCAAGCTCACCGCCGCGGAGCTGGCGCAGCAGCTGTACATCGTCATCGAGCGGGCCGTTCCCATCGATTTCGACGATCTTTCGGACGACCCGAAGGGCAATCCCCAAGATGGGGCGCATACCGATCTGGTGGTCACGGTGCCGCTCGAAAAGACCGCCGTGCCGCTCACGTTGTCGCAGATCACCGGCAAGGGGTGGCTCGTGTCGGCGGTCACGGTGGGGCAGATCCCACAGCTCTACGAGCGCTACGGCCCGGCCTGGCTCGAGGAGCGGCTTCCGCGCGCAGTCACCGAGCCTCGGCTCGGCAGCCTCGCTTTGTGGCAGTGGGTCGGCCTGCTGCTGTCGCTGGTGGCGGCCTTCGCGCTCGGCATGGGCCTGAACGTGGTGGTGGTCGGCGTGGCGCAGCGGATCACGGCGAAGACCAAGACAAAGTGGGACGGAGCGCTGGTCGAACGGCTGCGCGGACCGTCGCGCGCTTTCGTTTGCTTGGTCACGTTCCGGGCGCTGCTCGAGTTTCTGGGTCTGCCGGCGGCGACCACCGATCCCATCAACACGGCCCTCAAGATCTGCTTCATCGGGGTGGTCGCGTGGGCGGTCACGGTCGTCGTGGGCCTCGTGGCAGACGACATCGAGGGCCGCGCCGTCTCCGCCGCGAAGACCCACACGCGCGAGTTCCGCGCCCGGGGCATTCGCACCCAGGTGCAGGTGCTGCGGCGCGTGCTGTCGATCGCCATCGGCGTGGTGGCCGCGGCGCTCATGCTCACGCAGTTCGAGATCGTCCGGAACGTGGGCATGTCGCTGCTCGCTTCGGCGGGCGTGGCGGGCGTGGTGCTCGGTCTGGCCGCGCAGCGCACCATCGGCAGCTTGATCGCCGGCATCCAGCTGTCGATCACGCAGCCCGTTCGCATTGGCGACGAAGTGGTGATCGAGAAGGAATCCGGCGTCATCGAGGAGATCACGCTGACCTACGTGGTGGTCAAAATCTGGGACGAGCGCCGGCTCCTGGTGCCGATGACACACTTCTTCGAGAAGCCGTTCGAGAACTGGACGAAAGTGAGCACACCGCTGCACGGCACGGTGCTGCTCCACACGCACCCGGCGCTCCCTGTGGCGGCGGTTCGCGCCGAGGTCGACCGTCTGCTCGCGAACCATCCGCTTTGGGATCACCGCACCAAGAAGGTGGCGGTCACGGACTCGACCGACCGAGCGATGGTAGTGCGGGTGCTCGTGTCGGCCCAGAGCGCAGGGGCGCTCGGCGATCTGCGCAACGACCTCCGCGAAAAACTCGTCGGCTGGCTCGCCAACCTGGACCACGGAAAATTCCTCACGGCCGCTGCGGTCGACGAGCCGCCGCAGGCGGTCGCGCGAAACCCGCCCGACGAGCCGCCGCAGGCGGTCGCGCGAAACCCGCCCGACGAAGGCCCGCAGACGGTCGTCATGAAACGCGCCTGACGGATCAGTCGATCAGGGCGGGCCTTCGCTCTGGGGCTGCTGCTGCATCTTGCCGGGTACCATCATTCCCTTGAGGGGGCCGGGGCCGAGGCGGCCTGGCATGATCGAGCCGGGACGACCACGCAAGAACGGGTTGGCGCGATCGTAGAGCGGCCAGCCCTTTTCGACCTTGGCTGCGAGCTTGTCGCGCTGCTCTTGCTTGAGCAACGGCACCAGCTTGGCGAGAAACTTGGTCTCCTCGTCGAGCGGCTCGGTGAGCGACTTCGCAGCAAACACGTCGAGCTTCTTCGCGTCGAACGCATCCTTTTCGAACGCGGCCAGCAGCATCTCGGCGGTCTTTTTCTTCTTCAGGATGGCCGGCGCTTCCTTGCCGTCGTCCTTCAACGCAAACGCGCCGACTTTGCCCTTCTGCTCTTCATCGAGCTCGATTTCCTTCGCGAGGCGCTCGATGTGGTGCGGATCGCTGCGGTTCGAGACCTTGGATCCGCCGTCCGG
Organism: Myxococcales bacterium; assembly: GCA_043753085.1. Taxonomy (GTDB): domain Bacteria; phylum Myxococcota_A; class Polyangia; order Polyangiales; family Polyangiaceae; genus JAYUXI01. The sequence continues at coordinate 4,248 of JAYUXI010000359.1, forward strand.
AGTGTGCGCGGTCAGGTGCTCCTCGCGAACTTGATCCTTCTTGCGGAGGTCCGCTACCAGCGTCTTGCGCTGCTCGGCATCGAGCGCGGCGTGCAGCTGGTTGAGGCCCTCTGCCTCGCTTTCGAGGCGACCTTTGGTGGCGGCTTCGACCGGTGCATAGAGCGGTGTCACCTTGGCCGGTTCGATCTTGCCGGCCTTCGTCTCGGCAGCCAGCTCCGCGTAAAGCGCCTTGGTGGCTTCCTTGGTGAGGTCTTGGGCAGCGGTGTCGTCTTGGTTGCCGGCAGCGACCTTCTCGGCGGCAGCAACCTTCTCTTTCACGTCGTCCTTGAGCTCGAGCGCGCGCGCCGCACCGAACAGCGTGGCGGCTGGGCCTTGCGGACGGGGCTCGCGCGCCGGACGACCCGCATCCACCAGGGTGGTGACCGGGGGGTTGATGGGCGCTTGCGCGGTGGTGGCGGGGTCTCCGCTCGAGCTGCTGGCTTTCTTGTCGTCACAGCCCAGCGCGACGAGCGCCAACACGGTCATGAGACCTGCAGATCTGTGCATGCAAACACCTTTGATATTCATGGGGACGTAAGCCCGAGCGCGCGCATCGGAACGCGAGCCAGGAGGGTAGAGCAGGGGAGTAACCACCGAGACCGAAGTTCCTTCCAGCCGGATGGGCCGAAGGGCGGGCAGCTTTGCACGAATGCGCGACCTGCGCAAAACGGTCAGCATCTGCCCTCCCGCGGGGCGCGGCCGGTTTGCGCGCATGAAGCGTGCAGCGTCGTCCTCTCGGAAGTGCGCGTCGGGCCGCGGCCGGCCATTGCGCGCCTGCAGCGCGTGCTCACGGCGGGTTGCGGAGGCAGGTGGCGTACGTCTGGAGGGGAGCGTTGCAGGCGCCGCGAATCTGTATGTCGAGCGCCTTGGTGCAGTCGTACTTGACGCGGGCGGCGCACACGAGAAAGGCGTCGTAGACATCCGTACAGCCCAGCGAGTCGGCACGCTCTCCGTCGATGCGGTTGTTGGTCTCGCATTCGGTCTGGCTGAAGGCGAGCCCGTTGACTGCGTTGCAGGCGCCGCGGTTCTTGCAGTCGTTCGTCGATTGCACCTGGCGCGGCGTGCTGCCCGTTCCCGTGCCTGGGACGGTGGCATCGACGCCCGCGTCTTGCGCGCCGGCGTCGCTGCGGGTGGGCGCAGGATCGCAGTCGCTGGGCGCCATGCACAGAACGGCCAAGGCCGCGACCACTCCAAAAGGCCAGATGCTCTTCACGTGTGCGGTCCTAGTACGAGCGAGCGGGTACGCAACGCTGCCTTGCAGGCCACCGGATATCGCTACGCGGCGTTCGGGGTACCACGTACGAGCGATGGGTGGTGGTCGCGAGCCGCGCGCCGCTGCCGCGAAATCACGCCTCGATGGCCGCAGCCGCTCCGATTGCCACGATGCCCTCGCGCCGAACGTGCGCGGCGCCTCGCCATGGGCTACATCCCGCCGCCATGAAGCCTTCTCGTGCGTTTCTACTTGGCGCGTCTTTCACGGGCGCCCTGCTTTTTTCCGCGTGCTCGTCCACCGAAACGCCGGCCGACGACGCCGACCAGCCCCTGCCGGACTCCGGCACCGCGCCGACGAAAGACGCCGCGCCGACGAAAGACGCCGCGCCGAAGAAAGACGCGAGCGCTCCGCCCAAGGACAGCGGGCGCAAGGAGCCGGAGGAAGACGCCGAGAGCGACGCGTCCGTGACGCCCCCAGGAGACGGAGGCCCCACGCTGGTGTCGCCTGCACCGGGCACTGCTTGCGCCGTCGTCGGCGAAGCGTTCACGCGCGGCTGCGGATCGTGCGGCAGCCAGCTGGCGTACTGCACGCCACAGCGCGTGGTCGGCAACTACGGCAGCTGCCGGAGCGCCGAAGGCAACTGCGCACCCGGCAGCGTCGAACAAGGGGTGGCGTGCGGCGCGTGCGGTACCACGCAGCGCACCTGCAACGCGCAGTGCGTCTTCGAGCCCAGCGACGTTTGCTCCGGTGAAACTGTGGGCGGCTGCGTGCAGGGCACCACCGAGGTGCGCACCACGGGCTGCGCCACCGGCCAGACCATCGTCTACCAGTGCAACGACGCGTGCGCGTTCGCGGTGCAAGCCGATGCGGTGTGCACGGGAATCGCCGCGTTCCCGGTCGTCACCATCGCGCCCACCGAGGCCACCACGGTGGACCGCGCGGTGACCGCAGCCGAACAGGTGAAAGGGCCGCGCAATTTGTTCTACAGCTGCGACAGCCTCAGCGCGCAGCAGGTATTCGGTCGCGTTTTCGAGATCTACAATCCCACCGCGCAGGCCGCCACGGTCGACGTGTGGAACACCGTGACGTCGATGCAGTGGGACTTCGTGATGATCGCCTACGACGCGCCGCCGCTGGCCCCCGCGGATCTCGTGCCGGCCTGCACCGCCGTCAACGATCTCTGCAGCACGGCGCCCTACAGCGCCAGCGCCAACGTGTGCTTCGCCGGCGCGAATGCGCTGCAGATTCCTGCCGGAGCACGCCGCTGGGTCTACCTCGGCAACTTCAGCAGCCTCGACCCGGCGCGTGAGTACACCCTGCACGTGACCACCTCCGATCTGCAGTGATTCCGCAACCGCGCATGCGCAGGGCAACTACCGCGGGTCGCCGACGGTTCAGCGCGCCTTGCCGCGCTGCTCCTGCAGCCAGCCGGCGCCGGCGAGTGGTGTGATTGACACGCCGCCCGCGTTGATCTGGATGCCGGCCGAGAGCCCGGACGTGGACACCAGCACGGCGCCGAACGGCCGTTGATTCACCTGCTTGATGAAGCCGGTGGCCTCGACCTGGCCGACCCGGCCGCGCTCGAGCGTGACGTCGTAGCTCTTGGCGCCGACCTTGAAGGCGCCGCGAAGGTTGGCCCGGCCGCCGCGCAGCCACTTGGCAGCGAAGGCGGCGATCCAGCCCTGGTCTTCGACCGGTACGGCGAAGATCGCGCTGTCGCCTGCTTCGATCTCGACCGGGCCTTGGAACACGCCGCCGCTCAGCGTGACCTGGGACATCTTCGCTTTGAGCCACGTGCTTCGCGAGATACCGCCGGCCCGCAGCGTGAGGATCGGAAGATCGAGAGCTACGTTGCCGAAGGTGGTGCCGTCGAACGGAAACTCCGCGTGCGGTGGCATCGCGAAGTTGGTCTTGAGCTTGCCGGCAAAGGCTCCCGCGAGCGACGTAGCGCTGAGCTGGGTTTCATCGATGGTGGTGTCGATGGATCCGGTCACGGCTCCCTTCGCATTGCGTGCAGCCTGCACTGACGTGGTCAGCTTGCCAGAAGCCGCCAGCGCTGCCGAGCTCAAGAACGCGAGGCTCGGGATCACCAGGGCGCCGCGCAGCGCATCGAGCGACAGCGCCGGCTTTTCGTCGAGCTCGACGAAGGCGTCGCCACGAACCGAAACCTTTTCGATGCGCCAGGCGTTCTTGCCGGTGACCTCCAGCTTCGGGATCTGCAAGGTGAGGCCGAGCGAATCTGCGCTGACCTCGAGGTGCCCTTTCGGCTGACCCTTGGCGTGAGCTTGCAGCGGCCCGGAGAGAACCACGCTCTCGCGCACGTCCACGTTCTTGAAGCGTGCCTCGATGTCGGTGTTCTCCGTGAAGTGCTTCTGGTGGAAGTCCGCGTCGACGCGGAGAGTCCCGTCGGTGAAGCCGACGTTCGGGACGCCGAGCGGCTTGTAGAGCGCCATGAACTTGCTGTCCGGCAGCGTGGCCGTGACGAGCACGTGCGCGTCGAGCCCGCGCAGCGGGTCGAGCCCCATGACCTTCGGGACCTCGAAACGAGCCAGGGAGAGTTGCGCCTCGACGGCGACATCTTGGCTGACCTCGTGCTCGCCGATGGTGAGTAGACCCGCCGCCAGCGAGCCAACCGTCGGGAACAACGTGAACTCGACCAGCGGCCAGAGATAGAAGCCGCCGGTGCCGTGGAACGCGCCGCGGTAACGGAACTCCTGGATCCACAGCTCGGTGCCCCAGGCCTCGCCGCCCTCGAGCCGCACCTGCCAAAGCTTGTCGGGCGGGGGCGGCGGCTTGGCCAGCTGCACCGGGTCGAAAATCGGCGGCTCGGCCTTCGGAATGGGCGCGTACGCCTCGACCTGCGCCTTGTTGGCGGGGGTGATCGCCTCGACGCGGTTGCGCATCCAGAAGACGGCGCCGGTGGCCACGGGATCGTGCAAGTTGACCTTCTGCCCGACCAGCGGCAGGAGATCGATCCCCGTGGTGGCGTGTTCGATGGTGAGCAGCGCCTGGATGTTGCCGTCGTTCACGCGGAGCGAAAAGTCGTTCACATGCACCTTGCCGGGCCAGATCGTCCACGACCGGCCCAGGTGCATTTCCACGTCCTTGGTGCCCGCGTTGATCTCTTTTTCGATGATGTGCGAGGCAAGCACGCCGTTGGCGGCGACCACGTAGAATACCCACAGCCCGACCAGCGCGAGGGCGATGCGCGTGAGCCAGCGCAGCACCTTCGGATGTCGACTCGTGACCGTCCGGATGCGGCCGAGGCGTTCGCGCAAGGGGCCCATGCTAGACCGAGCTCCGTGCGGAGCGATGGGTTCTTCGAGGTGGAACAACGGATTCGCCTCGAGACGAAGGCACTGCGACAGGGGGGCCAGGACACCGCGTCGATGCAAGCGCCGCTGACCGAGCTGTCGCTCGACGATGCGGAACGAATGGTTCGTGCATTTTCTCTGTATTTCCGGCTGACTGATCCCGCCGAGGGGTGCGAGCGGTCTCGACAACTTGCGTCGCGCGCCGGCCCGCGCAAGCAGTGCCTCGAGGAAGCGGGATCCTGGACCTCGCGCCGCTCAATCCGTGGATGTACGCGTAGGTCAGGCGGCAGGCGCCCAGTGCGCGTGGTATCCGATCGGGATGCGTTGTGGCACCTTCAGACGCGCCACCGGCTCGCCGAAATCACGTGCAGACCACACGTATAGCTCGCTGTCGCCGGCGCGGCTGGTGGCGTACGTGAGCAGGTAGACGTCGTCTTCGGCGGTGCTTCCCACGCGCGGACACACCACGGCTTCGCCGCCGAACACGCCCTCGGGAT
>JAYUXI010000360.1:0-3823 GCA_043753085.1 Myxococcales bacterium
GTGGGCGTCGGTGCTCGTGGGTGTCGGCGCGCTGCTTGGGTTCCTCTTCGTGGGCAGCCTCGTCGACGGCGCGCCGACGCACCACGGGGCCCGGGCGCAGCTGTCGCTGCTCTGGGTCGGCACCGCCCTGTTGTGGGTCGCCGTCGGTGAGCTCATGCAACGCGTGCAGATCGCATATGGCTCGAAAGCGGGCGCCATCGGCATCAGCGCAATGCTGTTCGGGGGCATTCTCTGGAGCGCCAATCTCCATGAGCGCGTGCGGGCGAACCCGGCGAGCGGCGAGGCGGCGCGCGACGAGCAGCTCGCGCGAGGCGCGGAGTTCAGAATCACGCGACGGCTAGGCTTCGGAGTGCAGCCGTGTAGCTACGAGCACTTCGCGTTGCTGGCGGCTTTCGGTTCGCCGGAGCGGGTATCCGTGGCAGCGCCACACGACCACGCGGACGGTCCGTGCCCGCGTGTCGTGGACGTCAACGCAGACGGGCGCTGACGCCCGTGTGCTGCGCGCGCGGCGAGCGCTACCGTGGCCTATCAAGGGATCTGGTACTGGCCACAGTAGAAACTATCAGTCTTGGTCTCGACGCATACGGCGCCAGTCTCGCCCCCGCCTACAAAGCCGCAGGCGTAGCTCAGGCAGTCTTGGTCGAAACCATCGAAGTCAATTAGAGCCGTGAACGGCTGGCACCGCTCGCCGAGGGCGCGCTGCGGCAAGCAGACCGTGCTTCCACCTTCGGCGGCGCGGCTAATTCGAAGCCCCGGCGTGAGCTCTGGCGTGAAGCCGTACCCGCGGTAGGAGCAGGAGTCACCGTTGAATTGGGCGGAGTTCTGGTGCGGCTCGCCCACTTCGCGCATCGCCGTGCATACGCCCGGCGCGCCGTTGGCAATCGCGCCGATGCAGGAGTTGTCGCGATCGCACTCGAGGTCCGAGTAGCAGGTGTCGCCTGCAGCACCGACGCCGGTGAGAGCGCCCGAGCAGTTCTGGAGGACCCCTTTCCAATCTGACCCAGGGATGCCGTCAACGATGCATCCCAGCGCGTTGATCTTTTCCACGCATGCAGTCGCTAGCGCCGTGTCGATTCGAACCTTGTTCCGCGTAGCCACATTGGGCGAATAGTAATATGCGTTGAGCAAACCGCCGAAGAATCGCGTATCCACGGCGGCGGACTGGGCGCACGTGGGCGCATCCGCCGGCAAGGTCGGATCAACCCGCCCGGCGCAGCACCTATCGTAGTTGTCACATGCCGCAGATGCTAGCGCCTGCACGAAAGTCGCGATGGCGGGATCCGGCGGCAGCTCCGCATCGCCGTCCGGCACGTCTGCGTCCGGCGAGCCGGTGTCGCGGGCATCGGCGCGCGCGTCCGCGACTGCGTCCCCGTCTGCGTCAGCGTCTGCGTCAGCGTCCCCGTCTGCGTCCGCGACTGCGTCCCCGTCTTGGCTGGCGTCCCGCGGCGGCGGGAGCGGGGTTGCATCCTGACGCGCGTCGGCGTCTTGGTCGGCGTCGCCAGCGCCGGCATCGAACACGTCGTCGCCGCACGCGCCGGTCAACAGCACGCACGGCACGAGGGTTCCCAAAAGCAAGGACAGACTCTTCTTCATGATGATGCCTCCAAAGTCGCAGAGCTGGTCGCCCGCGGAATGATCAAACTACGCGACAACAGCTCGCTTGAGAGCTGCAAAAGATCAGAGCACAGGTCGGGCCAGGCCACGTCGAACCGCTCGTGCAGCAGACGCGCGCACTCTTCGACCGATTTACCTTCTTGCAGCGCGCCCACGAACTCGCTGCCAACTTCGTTCAACGCGAAGTAATTGCCACTCGCTGCGTCCAGCACGATCAACTCGGCACCGAACGTGCGCACGCTCACGCTCGGCGCCAAGGTCGCGCGGAGCGAGCCGTCTCCGGCAAAGGGGGGGAGGCTGGGCTGCATCAACGAAAGCTATCTCGAAGCAGACCATGAGTCGGCGAACGCAGCAAGTCACGGAGCCTCGCCCACTCCGTGAACATCGCGGGACGCACAAGCGTATACATCGGGACCTGCTGCGCGAGAGCGAGCACGACATCCAGATCGCGCTCGAGACGAAACGAATCGTCCAACGCGAAACGAATCAGATTCTGTTGCAGCAACTGGACTCGCTGCCGCGGCGGCACCTCGCGCAGTGCGAGCTCCGGTCCCACTTCGAGCCGCAGCAGGGCACCGAGCGGGGCGCATGCGCGCATACGTTCGGGCGCGAACAGCGCCTTCGTGCTTGCCTTGGTACCATAGAGCAACGGCACGACGTCGGGCCGGATCGCGTGACGGGTCTCCGTCCGCGCAGCGGTCCAAGCGCCCCCCCGCAGGGCAACTGCACAGACATCGTCCGCCAAGAAGGCGGCGCCCACGGTTCCGAGCCCCGCCGCGAGCGTCGACTTCCCCGCGCCCGACGGACCGAGCACCACGACCGCCCGACGGTCAGGCCATGCGCACGCGGCGGCATGCCAGTGCAGCACGCCCGAGAGATGACCCAGCAGCGCAGGGATCGCGCCTTCCCGCAGCTTCTGCGTCGCGAGTGACTCCGCCTTCGCGACGATGCGAGGTGCGCCGCGGACCGGGACCTCGAGGCGCAGCAAGCCGTCCCACTCGGCAATCCGCGTGTCGCCGCGCCGACCGATACGGAACCGGGCTCCCTCGTCCGAGCGCGCCTCGTGCAGCCAGATCGTCGTACTCATCTGCAACCGCGTGCGAACGCCTCGGCCGTGAGAAACGACCAATGGGCGAGCAGAATGTCGATGGCCTCGAGCCCCGCGGTGGGATCGCGCCACGTGCGGCTCACCCCACCCGCCGGACCCACGCCCAGCTGCGCGAGAGCGTCGCCTTGCGCGAGATCCGCCCAGCTGTCACGAACGTTCGCTCCTCGGATCATCGCGAGCGCAAACGCCTCGAAGTCGGCCTTGTCCGAGCGCGCGGCAACGATCTGCGGGGCCCTTCCCTGCAGCACCCGCCGCAGCAGACCGCGATGGCGCTCTTCGTCGAACAGGTAACGTGGCGGGATCGCCGCGACGGCACAGTGCAGCTCGGCGTCGAGCGGTACGTCGAAACGCGGCAGTTGCTCTGCGGCTTCGAGCTGCGTCCGGAGCTCGGCGATCTCGACCCAGAACGGCCGGCCCACCATCTCTGCCCAGCGCTGGCGCGCAGTCTGCGGAACGCGCGGGAGGGCCGCGACATGCAAGGCGGCAGCGTCACGTCGCCGGCTCTCGAGCAGGGGGGTGCTGACCGCCATCTCGCGCCGCGACCGGCGCACGAACATTTGCTCGCGGACCGCGACCGGGAGCCAAGGGCGCAGCGCCGGGCGCAACCACATCTCGCCGAGCCGCCCCCACGGAGTTCCAATCCACGGTAGCTCCGCACGCAGCGCGCGCCGGGCGGTCTCGCGTAGCGTGCCGGCGCCGTCGAGGACTGCAGCCTGCAGCGAACCGGAAAACACTTCGTCACCGCCCACGCCGGTGAGCAGGATCTCGGCACCGGCCCGTTTGGCCCTGCGCATGGCCGCCCGCTCGAAGGCGCCGGTCATGAGCGCGGTCGGCGTCATGCCCAACACGAGCGAGTCGTGGACGAGCGGCGCGCAGTCGGCCGCGGTCACACGCTCCACGTGCAGGCCCAGGCGCTTCGTCCACGCGTCGACGAAGGGACGATCGCCGTGCCGCTCATCGAGCGCCCACGTGACGGCAACGATGCGATCGCACGCGACGCGCTCGACCAAGGCCGCGAGTGCCGCGCTCGAATCCAGGCCGCCGCTCAGGAAAATGCCGATCTTGCCGCGGCCCGCGCACAGGCGTCCAACGCACGCTCCA
>JAYUXI010000361.1:0-3813 GCA_043753085.1 Myxococcales bacterium
TTCGGATGTGCGGTGAGCGAGCAGCTCCGCTCATCGCTCGACCCCCTGGGGCTCACGAAGTGACCAGCCACAACGTCGAGCTCGCCCCGCAAGGGCTGATGCGTTTCGTCGTTCTGCCGAAGCAAGTCTCGGACTTCGAGCGCAACTACCTCGACCGGATGATACGGGTCGCGGTGTGGTTTCTCGCCGCACACGTGCCCGCCATGATGGCGGTGGCGGCGCTCGCGGGGACCGGCATCGTGCGCGCGGGCCTGTTCACGGCATTCTTGCTGCTCGGCCCATGGCTGTCGATGCGTGTGCTGCACCAACCTCGCCACGTCACCAAGGTGATTGCCGTCACCGGCATGTGCATGGCCGGCTTGCTCGTGCACTTCGGCCAGGGCGCCATGCAGATCGAGATGCACTTCTACTTCTTCGTGCTGCTCGCGCTGCTCGTGGTCTTCGCCGATCCAATGGTGATCATCGTGGCGGCTGGCACCATCGTCGCGCACCACTTGCTGCTGTATTATCTGTTGCCCGAAAGCATCTTCAACTACGCGGCGTCGCTCTGGACCGTGGTCGTGCACGCCGCGTTCGTGGTGGTCGAATCGGTTGCGGCTTGCTTTGTCGCGCGGAACTTTTTCGGCAGTGTGATCGGTCTCGAGCAAAAAGTGCAGCACCGCACCCACCAGCTCGAAGCCCGCTCGAACGAGCTGCGGCTCATGCTGAGCACGGTCGACCAGGGCTTTCTCACGGTCGACCGGCACGGCGTCGTGCAAGGCGAGCGCTCGGCCATCCTGGATCGCTGGTTGCCGCCGTGCGCGCCGGGTTCGTACGTCTGGGAGTACCTCGCGCTCGCCGACGCCAGGTTTGGTCACCGTCTGGAGCTCGGTTGGGCCGCGATCGCAGAAGACGAGTTGCCGATCGAGCTCGTGCTCGACCAGCTGCCGCGATCGCTCGGCACGTCGAGCCTTGCGCTCGAGGTGGAGTTCCACCCGGTGCTCGCGGGCGAGCAGCTGCAGCACGTGGTGCTGGTTCTGTCCGACGTCAGCGCACGTCTCGAGCGCGAACGAATCGAGGAGGAAAACGCGGATCTGCTCGCCGTGTGCGAGCAGGTAGCCAGCGATGCCGTGGCCTTCCACGATTTTCTGGCCGAGGCGGACCAGCTCGCCGCCGAGCTCGACGGGGCCGACGAGTCGGACGAACGCAAGCGGGCAGTGCATACGCTCAAGGGCAACAGCGCGATCTTCGGGCTGGGCGCGATCGCGCGACTCTGTCACGCCTACGAGGACGCCATGCTGCAAGGCAGCCCGCAGGCCGAGCTGGCGCGCGCCGCGCTGTTGGCGCGCTGGGTCCCATTTCGCGCCAAGCTCACCGTGCTGTTCGGAACCCGGACCGCCGCGCAGTTCGAGATCACCGAAGCCGACTATGTCGCGTTGCACGGTGCGCTATCGGACGAAGGCCGGCGCGAGGAGGCGCTCCAGGCGCTCACCCGCATGAAGCTGGAGCCGGTGGCGAGCCGCCTGCATCGCATCGGTCAGCAAGCCGCGACCCTTGCTGCGCAGCTGGCGAAGGCCCCTCTTTCCGTCACCGTCGATGCCGGAGATCTGAGGCTCGAGCGCGCCGCCTGGGCGCCACTGTGGAGCGCGCTCGTGCACGTCGTCCACAACGCCGTCGACCATGGACTCGAAGATGCAGCCGAGCGCGCCGTCCAGGGCAAATCGCCGCGCGGCACGCTCTTGCTTCGGGCCAGCCTGCGCGACGGCAACGTCACGCTCGACATCGCCGACGACGGGCGCGGCATCGACTGGGACGCACTGCGCGAGCGGGCCATCGAGCTCTCGTTGCCGCACGCCACCGTCGACGACCTGGTCGACGCCATGTTCGCCAGCGGCGTCAGCACCAAGCGCGAAGCCACCACGCTGTCGGGCCGCGGCGTCGGTATGGGCGCGCTGCGCGCCATGGTTCGGCGCATGGGCGGCAGCATTACCGTCACGAGCGAGCCGGGGCAGGGCACGCAGCTCTCGCTGTGCATTCCGCGTGATCACGAGGCCCACGGCGCGCGTGAGCTCGTCGCGTGAAAGTAGCGTTTTTCGTTGCCGTCCTCGCCCACCTCGTGGCTTGCGGTGGCGCAGAGCCGCGGCGCGCCACGCCCGCCCGGGCCTTCGTCACGGATGCGGGCACCCCGCCGCCGCCGGCCACCAGCCGACTCGCGTACGAGCTCGCACGCTCCCTTGCCGACGAGGTCGGGCCAAGGCCATCGGGGTCGCCCGGCGATCCACGTGCCGTCGCCTGGGCAGAGCGGGCGATGCAGCGGGTCGGTCTCGAGCGCGTGCGTACGGAGCCGGTCGTCGCGCCGGCGTGGCAACGCGGCGAAGAGCGCGCCGAGATCCTGAGTCCGGCGGCGCACCAGCTGGCGGTCACCGCGCTCGGCTGGAGTCCGGCCACGTCGGCTGGAGGACTCGACGGCGAGGTGGTGGAGGTCGACTCCATCGATACGCTGAAGGCGCTGCCGCCCGCGCAGGTGCGCGGCAAAATTGTATTTTACAATCGTCCGATCCCGCGCCAGCGGGATGGCAAGGGCTACGGCGAGGGCGTCCAGCTGCGATCCGCGGGCCCGGCGGCCGCCGGGGCGCTGGGGGCGATCGCCGCGCTCGTGCGCTCGGTCGGCACCGATCACGACCGCGCGCCCCACACGGGCGTCACGCGCGACGCGACCATTCCGGCCGCGGCGGTGGCCATCGCCGACGCCGAGCTCCTGCACCGGCTCGGTGCCAGTGGCAAACCGGTTCACGTGCATTTGCTGCTCACCCCGCATCCGCTCGGAAATGTGCGAACTTCGAACGTCGTCGGCGATCTGGTGGGGGCGTCCAAGCCCAGCGAGATCGTGCTCCTCGGGGCCCATCTCGACTCGTGGGATCTCGCCAGCGGCGCCGTCGACGACGGCGCGGGGTGCGGCATCGTGCTTGCTGCGGCCGACGCCATTGGCAGGGGCCAACGCCCGGCGCGCACCGTGCGAGTCGTGCTCTACGCGGCGGAAGAAAACTCGGGCGCCGGCGGCAGGGCCTACGCCGCAGCACACGCTGCCGAGGTCGGCGCGCACGTGCTGGCGTTCGAAGCCGACACGGGCTCGGGCGCAGCATGGGCGTTTCGCTTCGCCGGCGACGCGAGCCACCGACGCAGCTTTCTCGCCGCAGCGCCGCGGGTGGCTGCGTACGGAGTCGTCGCGGAGACGGAGAACGCGTGGGGCGGCTCCGACATCGGGCCGCTGCGCGCGCTGGGCGTGCCCGTCATGGACGTGCGGCAGGACATGACGCGCTACTTCGACGTGCACCACACCGCGAACGACACGGTCATGGAGCTCGATGCCGCCGCCCTCGGGCAGGTCAGCGGCGTCGTCGCGGAGCTGGTGCGTTTCGCCGCCGACGCGCCCTCGGACTTTGGTCGCATCCCGGTGGAGGCGCGCGCGCGCGACTGAAGCGTCTCAGTCCGCCACGTCGAGTCGTGCCGCGGTGGCCATGCTCTCCACGTAGGCGCGGATCTGCGCGTCCTTCGGACCTTCCACCATGATGCGCAGCTTGGCCTCGGTGCCGCTCCAGCGGACCAGCACGCGACCGTCGCCACCGAGCAACTTTTCGACACGCTTGATGTCGGCGCCGAGCTTCTTCATGTCCTGCAACGGCCGGCGCCGCGGCAGGGTCAGGCTCTCGAGCACCTGCGGCACGCGGCTCATCGCACGCTTGGCCAGCTCGGACAGCGGCTTTTGCGTGCGCACCAAAATGGCCAAGAGCTGCAGGGCCGCCACGATGCCGTCGCCGGTGGACGCGTGGTCGA
>JAYUXI010000362.1:0-9250 GCA_043753085.1 Myxococcales bacterium
AACCTCGGACGAGGTGCGTGAACTTTGCACGCAATTCCAAGCTCCGGGGATCCTCGTAGGATGAGGGGGCTACCCCGCGCGGCTTTTGCTGCGATGGCTCTCTTCCTGGTTGGTTCCTCCGCGTACGCGCAGCGCACGCCATCGTCGTCTCTGGACGAATCGGTGCGCTCCGCGGCGGACATGAGTCCTGCCGTGCCCTTCGGAAGGTGGCAAGGCACGGGCTTCGGTGGATTTCTGATGCCCGAGCACCTGGACGTATCGGACGACGGCGGCGTCGACGTGCTGGTGCACTTCAACGGCGCCATGATGACCGACGCGGAGTACCGCGCCAGCAAGACCAACGCGATCGTGATGTCGATCGCCATCCCGGAGATCGTGGGCAGCGCGGGCTACGCGCGCATGTTCGAAGATCCCGGTCACCTCGACCGCGTGCTCGACAGCCTGTTCGCCCAGGTAAAGAAGACCACCAAGAAGAAGCTGCATCTCCGTCGCCTCGGCCTGGTGTCGTGGAGCGCCGGCATGGGCGCCGTGGGCAAGATCCTGCGCTCGGCCAAGTGGTCGTCCCGCATCGACACCATCGTCCTGCTCGACAGCTTGCACGCCGGTTACCTCGGCAAGGACGGCAAGGCCGTGGCCAAAAACGAGACGCATCCGGCCATGGGCCTCGGCGTCGACTCGGTGGACCGCAAGTCGCTGGCTGCGTTTGCCGCGTTCGCCCAGCAAGCCGCTGCCGGCAAGAAGACCTTCGTGCTGTCGGCTTCCGCCATCGTTCCGCCGGGCTACGCCAGCGCAAGCGAGACGGGCCGCGCCGTGTTCGTCTTGGCCTCGGGCAAAACCGTCACCGACGTCGACGACGCAGGGCCGCGCCAAATGCGCATGTCGTTCCGCGGCGACGCCGGCAACTTCCACGTGCTCGGCTGGAAGGGCGGCGGCAAGCACGATCACTTCGACCAGCTGCACTTGGTGGGCGACATCCTGCGCGAACACGTCGGTCACCGCTGGCTCGAGCTCGCTCGCAAAGAGCGCAAAGAGCGCACTTCGTAACACGCCGGCAGACCGGTCTCGCCGGCCACGTATCTCCGCTCCGAAGACGAGCGCACGCGGCCTCGGCGCGCGCTTCCCGGACGCGTACGTCACCGGCTTCGACACGTCGCCGGCCACGCTCATGGACGCGAAGCTGCGCGTGCCCACCGCCTCGTTCGAGGTGGCCGACGCGGGCCTGTGGCGCGCCGGCGGCGACGTGGTGTTCGCCAACGCCCTGTACCAGCCGGTGCCCGACCACCTCGCGGTGCTGACGGAGTTGCTGCAGACGATGCCGGCCGGCGGCGAGCTCGCGGTGCAGATGCCCGACAACCGCGGCAAGCTCAATCACGTGCTGATGAGACGGGTGGCGGCGCGCCTCTGCAAACGTCGGCGAGACGTGCATCGCTACCCTACTCGGTGACTGACCGCGGTTCAGCCGTACAGCGCGGCGGCCCGGATGCAGAGCACCACCAGATAGAGCACGCACGCGGTCGCGAGCGCCAGCGCCAGGGCCCAGCCAGCCCAGCGCAGGTGCTTGCGGCCCAGCGTGCGCGTCGCCGCGCGTTGCGTGCGCGAGTCGAGCTCGGCGCCGGGCTCGGGCTGCGAGAGCGTGGACAATGCATCGAACAAGGGATCGGAGCTCATGGGCGGTCGGCCCTTTCGAGGGCGGTGGCGAGCTCGGCGCGGGCCCGGGCCAGGCGCTGGCGAAAGGCAGCATACGACACGCCGACGATCGACGCGGCCTGCTCTTGTTCGAACCCATCGATCCCGACGAGCAGCAACGCTTCCCGCGATTTTTCCGGCAGCGTGGCCAGCGCCCCTTCGAGGCGCCGCGTACGCTGGGCGCCCTCGGCTTCGGCCTCCGGGCTCTTCGCGTTCGACGCGGCGAGTGCGTACGGATCGTCACTGGCGACGAAGCGCGAGAAGTCGAGCAGCGCCCACCGCCGGTGACTGCGATAGGCGTTGCGCGCCACCGTGAAGAGCCAGGCGGCCAGGTCGCTGTCGTCGCGCAAAGAGGCGGCGTGCGTCGCCAACTTCGTGAAGGTCTCCTGGAACAGATCCTCCGCCACCTCGCGCCGGCCCGAGAGACGCAGCAGGAACGAGTACAGCCGGGTTCGGTAGGTCGCGTAGACCTCGTCGAACGCGGCGCGCTCGCCACTCCGGAGTCGGGCCGAAAGGTCCACGCTCCCAGAATGCCCGAACCGGATCGTTGTGACGCAAAATCGCCGTCACATGGCCCGAAGTCGCGCGTTCCTGCGAAGATGGAGAACGCGACATGAAAACGCTGATCATCGAGGGTGGCTTTCCGATGTGGTTCGTCCTCGCCCTCGGCCTCGTGGCTCTTTCGGGCGCCGTCGCCTTCGCCGCGCGGCCGGGCCGCGCCCGCGAGCGCTTCGTGGTGCGGATGGGGGTCTCGACCCTCGGCGCCACGCTGGTTGCCCTGGCGTCGGACCTCGGCGCCACGTTCCACTACGTGGGCGAGCGAGAGACGACGCTGGACCGGCGCGTCCAGCTGGCCATGGTCGGTGTCGGCGAATCGATGGCGCCACTCATCATGGGCTTCGGCGTGCTCACGCTCGTGTCGTTGCTCGTGGCCGTGGGCCGCGCCCGCTTCGATGCGAAGAGCGCCGACTGATCTTTTACGTCACACGGCCGCGTCCACCGCGTTGGGGTTTCAGGACCAACCAGGAGGCCCACCATGCACACGCCCATTCACACGCTCGTTACCTTCGCCACGCTCTCGCTCGTTGGCTGCCACCACGACGGTCCGGCGCCGGCGCCCGTCACGATTACCAGCGCCGCGCTGGACGCACGCGCGGTACTGTCGCGCGGCGGCGAGTTCTACTTCGTGCTCGACGAGTCACCCTCGATCCTCTCGAACATCCAGGCCCGCTGCGCGAAAGAAGCGGACGCCGCGGCCTGCGTGGGTCACATCCGGGAGGCCGGCGCGCGCGAAGGCTGGCGCATCCTGCCCATCGACGCGGATCACGCCACCCTGCAGTCGTTCGGGTCGGAGGACGGCAAGGAAGAAGTCTTCATGCAGGCGCCCGTCGTCCTCGCGGCCGCACGCGGCAACGTGGTGCAGGTGAAGCCCACCGCCCCGCTCACCGGCACGCGTTTGCCGCCGCCCGAAAAGGTCGCGGCAGGGTTCTCGATCGAAGTCCTCGACGAGCACACCCTCGCGTTCTCGGACGGGCCCCGCAGCCGTCTCACGTTCCGCGCACGCTAGGTCTAGAGCCGGCGTTCGCATCGGAGCCACGTCGCTCGCGAAGGCTCAGCGCTTCGTGTACTTTCCCCGTTCCTGGGGGTGCTCGTTCTCGTATGCCTCGATGCTCTCGCGGGTGATGCGCACGAGCAACGTGCCGGCGCGTTCGGCACGCGCCTGGCAGCCGAGTCGCGAAGTCGACTTCACGTCGAACGCCTTGTCCAGGATGTCGTTTTCTTCGTCATCCATCCCGGAGAGTAGGCCGAAGCCCTCCACCACGTGGACGTGACACGTGGAGCACGCGCACACGCCGCCACAGCTGGACCCTTCGGGCGCGCCCGCGATGGCGGCGGCTTCCAGCAACGTCGTGCCCAACGGTACCTCGGCCTCGCCGAAGCCTTCGAAAATGACCTTCACCATGGCTACTCTTTTTCTTGGTGTGCGATGCCAGAGGCATCGGGCAGTGCGAACCCGCCGCGCGCGTGCGCTTCTTCGGAGTCGAGCACATGTTCGACCTCGGCCTCGACCTCGCCGATGGCGCGACCCCGCGTGGCCCGTTCGATCGCACGGTTCATGCGTCGCTCCGCAAACCCCTTGGTCGCGTGGTCGAGCGCGCCGACGGCGCTGGACAGCCTGGCGGGATCGGCGCGTTCCTCGGCGCCGCGGAGAGCGGCCAGCGCATCCGAGATGGCGACCTCTTCACCGGGCTCGAGCAAATCCCGGTCTTCTGCCAAGGACTTTTCGACGGCGAGCACCACGCGCGCCGCGTCGACCCGCGCCTCGGCCAGGCGGCGCTGCAGCAAATCCTCTTCGCCGTGATCGAACGCATCGATCAGCATCTGCTCGACCGCTTCGTCGGACAGGCCGTACGACGGCTCGACCTTGACCACCTGCACTTTGCCGGTGGTCTCTTCGCGCGCGGTGACATGCAAAAGCCCGTTCTCGTCGACCTCGAACGTGACCGCCAGACGCGCCAGCCCGGCGGGCATGGGCGGGATCTTGGTGAGGTCGAACCGGGCGAGGCTGCGGTTGTCGGCGGCCATTTCGCGCTCGCCCTGGACGACGTGCAGGAGAAAGCCGGTCTGCTTGTCGACCTGGGTGGTGTACAGCGCGCGGGCGCTGGTGGGGATGGTGGTGTTGCGCGGCAGTATCTTGTCGACGATGCCGCCGCCAACCTCGATTCCGAGCGACAGCGGCAGCACGTCGAGCAGCAGCAAGTCTACCGTGGTGCCGGTGCCGGCCAGCTGGTTGGCCTGGATCGCGGCGCCGAGCGCCACCACCTGGTCCGGGTCGATGTTGGCGAGTGGCTCCATGCCGAACATCTTTTTCACGAAGGCGCGCACCGCGGGCACGCGCGTGGAGCCACCCACCAGGATCACTCCGTCGATCTGCTCCAACTCGAGCTCGGCGTCGCGCAGGGCACGCCGGGCGATCTTGCCGGTGCGTTCGAGCAGGGGGCGCGATGCTTCCTCGAACCAGGCACGCGTGAGGGTGATGTCGGCGCCGAGCCCGGGGTTCTTCACCACGACCGAGTCGGCGGCGGTGAGGGCGTGTTTGGCGGCCCGCGAAGAATCGAGCAGCGTGCGCACCAAGCTGGCCGACGCCGCCTTGTCGACGCCGCTGGCGCCGACTCCGAGGGAGCGCGTGATCTCCTCGTAGAGAACGCGATCGAAGTCGTCGCCACCGAGCGCGCTGTCGCCGCCCACCGCCTTCACCTGAAACACGCCGTCGTCCAGCGAGAGGATGGTGACGTCGAACGTGCCGCCGCCGAGGTCGTACACGACGAAGGTGCCGTTCACCTTCTGGTCGAGGCCATAGGCCAGCGCGGCCGCCGTGGGCTCGTTGAGCAGGCGCAACACGTCGAGGCCCGCGAGGCGCCCGGCGTCCTTGGTGGCCTGGCGCTGCGCGTCGTCGAAGTACGCGGGGACGGTGATGACCGCGCCGCCGACCTTCTGCAGCTCGTCTTCGGCCAGGTGCTTCAGCACCCTGAGGATCTCGGCGCTGACTTCGACCGGAGTGACCGAACGCGCGTTGCCGAGGTCGAAGCGGACCACGTTGGCGTCGCCCTCTGCGCGCGGCACGAAACGCCAAGGAGATTCGTGCAGAGTCTCTGCGTCGTCGGCACCGCGCCCCATGAAGCGTTTCACGCTGGTGAGCGTGGTTTCCGGGGTGTCGGCGGCGGTGGCCAAGGCAAGAGCGCCGACGATGACTCGACCGCCCTGCCCGTACTGCACGGCGCTGGGCAGCAGGATGCGGCCGTCGCAATCGGCGATGCACGCGGGGCCCTCTTCGCGCATGTACGCCACCAGCGAGTGGGTGGTGCCGAGGTCGATGCCGATGGGACGCGGCGGGGCTTTGGGGTCGAAGATCTCGAGGAGGGACATAATTCAGAGGGAGTCGCCGTCGAGCTCTTCGGCGGCTGCGTTTGCTTCTTCCAGGAAGCGGGCGTCGTACGCGAGCTCGGCCACCAGCGCCAGGAGTGAGTCCGGATCGGCCAGCGTCTGGGAGGAAAAGAGGGCGCCGAACGCTTCGCCGAGGTTTCGCTCGGTGGCTTCGCGCCGCGCCATGACGCTGCGGCGGAGGGCGTGGACAGCGCCCGCGTTGCGAGTGGCTCGCGCTTCCGCCAGGCTCTCGCGTTGCTCGATGACGCCCATGAGAAACAGGGGCGCCGGTGACACTTGCACGGACTCGTCGACCGCAATTCCGCGCAGCCGCAGCAACGCGCGCGCGCGTCGCACCGGATCCTTAACGATTCGGTACGCTTCGTTGACTTGCATCGCACGCTCCAGCAGGTGACGCCGCTCGCGGGCGGGCTGGTCGCGATGGCGGTCGGGATGGAGCGCCTTCGAGAGATCACGGTGGACTTTATCGAGGTCGGCTCGCTCGATGGCGTACCGAGCCTCGAGGCCCAGGAGCTCGAATGGGTCGTCGATTGCCACCAGAAGCCCCTCAGACGGCGAACGACGTGCCGCAGCCGCAGCTGTTTTTCTCCTGCGGGTTCTTCCAGAGGAAGCCTTTGCGCATGAGGGTGTTTTCGTACTCGAACGTGGCATCGTTCAGGTAGATCAAGCTCTTCGGATCGATCACGACGCGAACCGGCGTGCCGTTGCTGGCCACCCGGTCGTAAATCCGATCGCGGCCGTGCGGCTCGCCGTCGTAGAACTCGATCACGTACGAGAAGCCCGAGCAACCGCCACCCTTCACGCCCACGCGCAGCGACGTGCCGGGCACGTTTCGCTTGGCGATCTGCGCGGCGATGGCATCGATGGCCGCTTGCGAGATGTGGATCCCGAGCTCTTTCGATCTGGCGACTTGGACATCGACCTTGGCGGGAGCGGCGGGAGTGTTGGCGGTTTGTTCTGCGGGGCCCATGGGACTCAGCCTTCGGTCTTGGCGGCGGAGGCCGCGCGCTTCTTGCGGTAGTCGGAGATGGCCGACTTGATGGCGTTCTCGGCCAGCACCGAGCAGTGGATCTTGACCGGCGGAAGATCGAGCTCCTGCACGATGGCGCTGTTTTTGAGCGCCTCGGCCTCATCGAGGCTTTTGCCCTTGATCCACTCGGTGGCGAGCGAGGACGACGCGATGGCGGATCCGCAACCGAACGTCTTGAACTTGGCGTCTTCGATGATGCCGGCGTCGTTGACGCGGATTTGCAGCCGCATCACGTCGCCGCATTGCGGCGCGCCGACGAGGCCGGTGCCGACGTTCTCGTCGTTCACGTCGAGTGTTCCGACGTTCTGGGGGTTCTCGGTGTGGGCGAGGACTTTGTCGCTATATGCCATGACTTTATCGTTCTTTCTGGAGATGGTGCCCCAAGAGGGCCCAATGACGGAGCGCGCCTGCGCGCGAGAGAAACCAGGATAGAGAGATCCTGACTGAGAGCGCTTACGCGCGAGAAATACTGATTAGTGCGCTTCCCATTGCACGCTATTGAGGTCGATTCCGTCCTTGTGCATCTCGTAGAGGGGCGAGATATCGCGGAGCTTCTTGACCTTCTCGATGACGAGGTCGGCCACGTAGTCGACTTCTTCTTCGGTGTTGAAACGGCCGAGGCCGAAGCGGATGCTGGAGTGCGCGAGCTCGTCGCCCACGCCCAAGGCGCGCAGCACGTAGCTGGGCTCGAGCGACGCAGACGTGCACGCCGAGCCGGAGCTCACCGCCACGTCCTTGATGGCCATCATCATGGCCTCGCCCTCGACGAACGCGAACGACACGTTCAGGTTGCCTGGGAGCCGGTGCGCGGCCGAGCCGTTGAGGTACGTCTCGTCGAGGTTGGCAAGGAGCTTCTTGTGCAGGCGGTCGCGCAGCGCGGTTATACGAATGCTCTCGGCCTTGCCTTCTTCCTTCATGATTTTGGCGGCCATGCCGAAGCCGACGATGCCGGGCACGTTGAGAGTGCCGGAGCGGTTGCCGCGCTCGTGACCGCCGCCGTCCATCTGGGCGGAGATGCGCACGCGCGGCTTGCTGCGACGCACGTACAGCGCACCGACCCCCTTCGGGCCGTACATCTTGTGCGCCGTCATCGAGACCAGATCCACGTTCATCTTCTGCACGTCGAAGTCGACCTTGCCGACGCCTTGCACCGCGTCGGTGTGCAAGAGCACGCCGCGCTCGCGGGTGATCTTGCCGATCTCTTCCATCGGCTGCACGGTGCCGATCTCGTTGTTGGCGAGCATGATCGACACGAGAATGGTCTTGTCGGTGATGGCGGCGCGCAGCTCGTCGAGACGGATCAGGCCGTCTTTGCCGACGCCGAGATAGGTGACCTCGAAACCCTCGCTCTCGAGGCGTTTGCAGGTGTCGAGCACGGCCTTGTGCTCGATCACGGTGGTGATGATGTGGTTGCCCTTGTCCTTGTAGAACTCGGCCACGCCCTTGATGGCCAGGTTGTTCGATTCGGTGGCGCCGGACGTGAACACGATCTCTTTTTCGCTCTGCGCACCGATCAGCGCAGCGATGCGCTCACGGGCCACGTCGACGGCTTCTTCCGCGGCCCAGCCGAACGGGTGATTGCGGCTCGCGGCATTGCCGAATTTCTCGGTGAAGTACGGCAGCATTGCCTCGACCACGCGCGGATCGGTGGGCGTGGTGGAGTGGTAGTCCATGAAGATCGGGAGCTTGGGGGCCATGTTCGTCACACTCATTTCGTCGTCGCGTTCGCAGGAGTTGGTTCGCTGATCGGATTCGGAGAGCTGGTGAGCTGATAGCCGCGTACCAGATCGGGGATGTTGCCCTTGAGATTGGTGGAGCTGCCGGGGCAGCCCGCGCTGGTCGACGCGTCTCCGTCGCTGTGCAGCTCACACGAGCGGCACTCGTGCACGGTGCGCGCCGGCGCACAGAGCGACGAGCATTCTTCGAGGTATGTCAAAGCGGTCTGCAGCTCGGCCTCGAGCTCTTTGAGTTTCTGCAGCTGCTCGCGTGTGTCTTGCAGCTTTTGCTCGTAGATGCCGCGCATGTGCTCGGCCACCTGCGGCGCCACCGCGACGGATTCGGCCTCGCGCGCCATCGCACGGATCTCGTGCAGCGAGAGCCCCAGATCTTGCAACTTGCCAATCCAGCGGATGCGAACGAGTGCATCTTCCCCGTACAGCCGGTAGCGACCCTTGGACCGACCGAGCGGGCGCAGCAAGCCGAGCTCCTCGTACAGGTGGAGCGCACGCACCGTTTTGCCCGATTGCTTCGCCAGATCGCCGACTTGCAGCTGAACCGGGTCGACCGCCGGATTGTTCAGGACGCGGATCGGTGGCACACGTTGCAAACGCTGGAGGCTGTGGAGGCGGGTGGACATGGGGGTGCTGCGGCGTTCGGACCAAACTCTTACGTATGGGTGAGGCTTCGCCGGTACTCAGTACGTAGGAAATCCCAGCACCCGCGTCAAGCGGCCCGTGCGACAATGCCGCGTGGTTCGGCGGGAGGATCTGACAGACGAGTTCGAACCGTTGGATCTCCCCGGCCCGCCGTCGTCTTCGGATCCGGGCGAGCACACCTTGGTGGTCGACCTGGACGAGCTTGGCAGCCCGA
>JAYUXI010000363.1:0-3800 GCA_043753085.1 Myxococcales bacterium
GGCGAGCCGCTCGGACATGTCCGACGGGATGCGGGCGTAAGCGCTGCCTGCAAAGAGCACCGCCTCGCCCTCGGCGTCGAGCTGGGCGCTCTCTGGCCGGGTGGCCGTGATGCGGTCGATGCGCAGGGGGGTGAGCGACAGCGACACGAGCGACGCCACCGGATCGCCGAGCTGCAGGGTTCCGAAATCCGGGTGCTGCGGCGTGACCTGCAGCACCCGGCCGAGAAGCATGCCGCCGGAGCCGGTCACGAGGTTGTGCTGTTTGCCCCGCGTGAGCACCGTGTCTGCGACGCACTTGGCAACCCCCGCTGCCCCCTCGGCGCTGGCCTCCTCCATCTGGCGGAAGCTGGCTGCATCGACGTTCAGCGTTTTGACCGCAAGCAAGAGCTCCCCGGCAAAAAGTCTCGAGAAGTCGTTGTCGACACGAACTGCAGCCTGAGGGAGACTACCGAGTGGCTCCGCGCCACGGTGCGAGCCAAATGGATCACCAGACGGCCGAACGGGGCGCTGCACGAATTCACGACTCATTGGGGCCGGAGCCTACCGCGACTTGACCTATCGAAAAGGACCTCGTTACATTTCGAACGTGCCATCCCTGTTAGCATTGCGAGCGGCGACTTCGAATCTCGGAGACACCTCGCCGTGCGCGGGGCCCGCCTCAGACCCTGCTCCTCGCTCCGTGAACGGTTCGTAGCCAGCCAGCTGGCCCTCTAAAATGTCCATCATGCAAGATCCTGCCGCCAGGGCTTCCACTCGCACAACGGGGCGCTCCTTCGTGCTGCGCTTCATCAGCGGGAAGTACCAGGGCGGCGAATTTCCCATCGCCCCGGAGAAAGACATCATCGTCGGTCGCTCGAGCGACCTCGACATGGTCCTCGTCGAAGACATGGTCAGCCGCCGCCACGCGCGGATCGCCATCGCCGACGAGCAAATCTGGATCGAAGACCTGGGCTCCACCAACGGCACCTTCGTCAACGGCGAAAAGATCAAGCGCGCCCGTCTAAAAGAAGGCGATCGCGTACTCATCGGCACCAGCATCCTCAAGGTCATCGCCAGCGAAGTCGCACAGGGCGAGCCCATCTCGCAATCCCAGCCTCCGCAGCCGCGGGCCAACCTGGAGAACATCGCCACGGCCAACGAACGACGTACCCAGGCCCGCTCGATGTCCGGTAGCATCGAAGAAGTACCCCTCCCCGACTTGATGCAGTTGTTCGGTACGTCGAAGAAAAACGGCGTCCTGGTCATCCGCACCGACGACGACACCGGCCGCATCTACATGCGGAAGGGAAATGTGTACTACGCAAGCATCAACGAGTCGGCAGACGTCTCGCCGGTCAAGAGCCTGTACCGCATGCTCGGCTGGGAGAAGGGCGAATTCGATCTCGAGCCAGCCGACGAAACCGAGTTCCCGAACCAGGTCGACCTTTCCGTGCAGGAAATCCTGATGGAGGGCATGCGCCAGATGGACGAGTTCGGGGAGATCCGCCACAAGCTCCCAGAAATGGAGTCGCGGGTCCTGATTCCGCAGCCGCTCACCAAGAGGCTGCGCGAGCTCAAACCCGAAGAGCTCGACGTGTTCCAGCTCGCTCTCGATTCGCCTCCGCTGCGCGTGGTGTTCGACCGCAGCGAGAAGCCAGACCTGGAAACCGGTCAGGCACTGGTGAGTCTGTTCAAGCAGGGCTACTTCGAGACCGAGTCCTGACCGGCTCGGTCGTGGTGATAACCGGCGCCAGCGCCGGGATCGGTTTCGAAGTCGCGCGCGCGTGGGCTGCGCGCGGAGCGAGGCTGGTGCTCAACGCGCGCAACGGCGCGTCGCTGGCCGCAGCGCGCGACGAGCTGGTGCGCGCGCATGCCGGCTTGCAGGTCGAGCTGGTCGCAGGCGACGTCGTCTCGGACGACGTGCAGCGCGAGCTCGCTCTGCGCGCGCTGTCGCGCTTCGGTCGACTGGACGTGCTCGTGAACAACGCCGGACGCGGGTACTATGCACGCATCGAGGAGATCGACGGGACCGAGCTCGCCAAGCTCTTTGCTCTCAACGTGCTGGCACCGCTCGCGCTCACGCAGCACGCCTTGCCGGCTCTGATCGAATCCCGCGGCACGGTGGTGATGGTCTCGTCGGTGGCCGGAGTTGCGGCGGCGCCTTCCATGGGCGCGTACGCGGCGTCGAAGTTCGCGCTCGAGGCACTGTCCGCGGCGCTTCGCGCCGAAGTCGCCGACCGCGGCGTTCGGGTCGTCGTGGTGCGCCCGGGTCCGGTCGCCACCGGCTTCCGGGATCACGCGGTATCCAGCGGGACCGACGCGCTCGCAACCCCGAAAAAGGAAAACCGCCAACCAGCGGCCGCCGTCGCCCGCCAGATCGTCGCCGCCGTCGGTGCCGGGCGTTCGGTGGTCGAGACCAGCCTCTACGTACGCGGCGTCAGTTTCGCGGCGCGCGCGCTGCCTCCGCTCTTTCGCTTCGTCACCAAGCGTATGGCCAGGTAGTAGCGCGCGCTCACCGACAGGCAGAGGCGACTCGCACTCACCTGAAAGTCCTGATAGCTTGCCATGGGCCCGTGTCCCGGGCGCAGCAGCAGAGGAAGAGCCGTGGATAGCGATCTTGCAGATGCAGTCTCCAACCTGCGAAGCGTGCTCGAGGAACGAAACCTGGAGGCCCGGTTCGCGAGGGCTCCGGCCGACCTCGTCGACGACCTGAAGAAGCGCCTGCGGCTGCCGGCGCGCTACCGGGCCTTTTTGCTCGGCGCCAACCCGGTCCGCGTCGAAACCGTGAGCCCGGTCGAGCGCGTCCGGCTGGTCCCGGCCGAGGAGCTGGAAAAGGCCCAGGAGCTGGGCCGCGCGGGCGGCTGGAAAGAGTCCTGGGTGCTCGTGGCCGAGAGCGCCTTGCTGGGCGATCCATACTTTCTCGACCTGTCCAAGCCGGACGCCGAGGGCGACTGCGCCGTGTTCACCGCCATGAGCGGGCAGGACCGCTGGGTGCCTACCCTCGCCGCCTCCAGCTTCGTGCAGTTTCTCCGCATCCTCACCACCGCCATGGAAACGGCCGCCGGCTTCGGCGACGCGATCATGGACGACGAAGACGAAGACGCCTTCCGCCAGGCGCTCGGCCCGAAGGTGAAAGTCATCGACTCCGCGGCGTTTCGCGCCGGCCACTGGACCTGACCCCGCGCATTCGCCAAAAGCTATGCGATCGCTGGCGGCGCCAGCTCCAGAGTGAATAGAAAGATCCCCGATGCCCGAGACCGCATACATCAAGAGTCGTTTTCGGGCCTCCGAGATCGAGCACCACTACGGACCGCAGGTGCACCTGCTGGACGACCCACTCGCCTGGACCCAGCTGGCGCGCGCGTGCTCGCAGGGGACCAAACAGCCGGAGCTCGGGCGCCTGGTCAAGGTGCTCTACGAGCGCCTGGCCGAGGTCGTGCTGGCGGCGGAGTTCCCGCGCATCCGTATGGATATTGCCACCCGCATGGTCGTGAAAGAGCCGGAAGCGGTGGTACGCGGCCAGGGCGTTGCCCCGAACACCAAGGCGGTCACGGTGGGCATCGCGCGCGCGGGCACGATGCCGTCGCAATGCGTGTATGATCTCTTGAACGAGGTGCTGGATCCGGCCGGTGTGCGCCAGGACCACTTGTTCATGTCTCGCGAGACCGACGCGAAAGGCAAGGTGATCGGCGCGACCTGGCACGATGCGAAGATCGGCAAAGACATCGACGATCGCATCTTGCTGCTGCCGGATCCGATGGGAGCCACGGGCTCGTCCATGGTCAGCGCCATCGAGCACTACAAGACAAAGCTGGTGGGCA
>JAYUXI010000364.1:0-3793 GCA_043753085.1 Myxococcales bacterium
GAGCTCAGCAAAACCGACGATGTCTGCGCGCTCTGCGTAATCTTCGACGCGAATGACCAGTGCCAGAACGTGTGTGGCGATCGGATCGAGAACTCGGCGCGCGAGGCGTACTTCGACTGCCTGCGCAATGAGGACGACGCCGAAAACTGCGCCAAGGCCGGCCGCTTCGACCTCCCCGCGGTACTGGACCCGCAGCGTGACTGCATCCGTACGTGCCAAGATCGCGGTCTCTGCAACGCACCGTGAAGAGATTAGCGGCGCAGTCCGACGCCGTTTGCAAACGGCTCAGACCGCGCGGCGGCGGACCGGCGGCGACTGGATCTTGCCCGTGGGCTTCGGCTTGGACGGGCCGGTGTCTCGCGTGCGGTCCTCGGCCACGCGACGCGCGGCGCCTTCTTCCGGGGTCTCGTCGGGGGTTTGGCCTTTGGCGGCGGCGGCCGCGGCGTTGAGGCTGGCAATCTTCGCGGCGTCATCTGCTGCGAGGTGGCACTTCTTGTACTTCTGGCCCGAGCCACAGTGGCAGGGATCGTTCTTACCGAGTTTCATGGCGGCTCCAGCCTACGCCTAAAGTGCGCCTTCGGGACAAAGCATGCATTCGTGCGCAGAAGACGCCGGCTCGATCTGCACCGTGGTGTGGTCGACGCCGAAGCGCGCGTGCAGGTCACGGCCGAGGTCGGCCAAAAACGGCGCAGGATGCGCAGCGTCTTGCAAGACCAGGTGCGCGGTCATGGCGCTTTCGGTGGTGCTCATCGCCCACACGTGGAAGTCGTGGACCTCGGTGACGCCGGGCAGGGCGTTCAGGTGGCGTAGCAGAGCGGCTGCATCGACGTGCTCGGGCACCGCGTCGAGTGCAAGGTTCACCGATTTGACCAGCAGCTTCCAGGTGGCCACCAGGATGATCAGCGACACCACCAGGCTGACCGCCGGATCGAGCCACAGCCAGCTCGTGTAGGAAATGACCGCGCCGCTGACGACGACGGCCAGCGAAACGAGGGCGTCGGCCGCGAGGTGCAAGAAGACACCCCTCATGTTCGCGTCGGTCTTGCCGCCACGGGCAAAGAGCAAGGCGGAACATCCGTTGACGACGACGCCGACGGCGGCCACCACCATCACCGTGCCGGTCTGGATCGGCTGCGGATCGCGGAGCTTGCCGATCGACTCCCAGGCGACGCCGCCCACGGCCACGAGCAGCAGCACCGCGTTGGCCAGAGCGGCCAGCACCGTGGACTTGCGCAGGCCGTAGGTCCGCTTCGCAGTCGGGCGGCGCTTGGCCAAGGCGAACGCGGCCCACGCGGCCAGCAGACCCAGCACGTCGCCCAGATTGTGCGCCGCGTCGGCCACGAGGGCCACGGAGTGCGAAACGGCTCCGTAAAAAGCCTCGACGATGACGAATCCGAAGTTGAGGCACGCGCCTATCGCAAAGGCTTTTCCGTAGCTGGTCGGCGCGTGCACGTGGGCATGTCCGGGTTCGTGCGCGTGCCCGTGAGCGTGATCGTGTCCCATGCCTTCTCCCGCATGATGGTCCCTTCTTCCATCGCCGCCAAGGTCCTGTGGTAGGGGAGGCCGCATGACGGTTTCGAAGCTCGCATCCTTGTTGTCGTTGTCCGGCCTGCTCTTCGCTTGTGGCGACTCGGCTCCCGCCAAGCCTACTCCCGACGCTGCTCCGCCTGCGGCGCAGGTCGCGTCGGTCGCGTCGGTCGCGTCGGTCGCGTCGGTCGTCGATGCCGGCCCGCCCCCCTCGAAGGGCTCGTTCACCACGTTCGCGCGCGCCGCTGCCTCCGGCAAGGTCGACAAGGTCGGCGAGAAAGATGGCATCTACAAGGCCGACGGCGTGAAAGATCTCGTGTTCGACGTCGAGTTCGAGGGCGCGGCCGCTGCGTTCTTCATCGCCACGGTCAACGACTCGGGCGAGCCCACGGGCGACTTCGACGCCGACACGCTCACCGGCACGCAAGCGTTCCCGGCCGAGCTGTCGCGCGCCCTCAATGCCGGCAGGTTCAGCGCCGGCATCGTCGTGTTCGAAGGCGACAAGGTGCTCAACGACAAGGACGGCGGCCTCGTACCCGCCCTCGCCGAAGGCAAGCACAAGCTCACCCTGCACGTCTCCGCGAAGACCGCCCCCGAAGGCCCGGTGAAGATCTACGCGATGCTCACCGACAAGACCGTCGTCGCTGGCCCCGTGGTGTCTGGCGTTGCAGCCGGCGCGGCTCCCAGCAGCAGCAACAACATGAAGAAGAAGTGAGTGCGGCGTTTATGACCCGCTTGACGTGGCTCGCGGGACAGGCAATAACGCCTTCCCTCCGAATTTTCGGAAGGGACGCATCATCCAGGCACTTACCAATCCTGGCGAAGCATTCGCCGGGGGCCTCGAACGAGCGACTGCAGCGAAAAGGAGGCAATCATGCCGAAGATGAAAACCCGCAAAACCGCAGCCAAGCGATTCCGTATTTCGGGGTCGGGCCGCGTTCGCCGCTCAAAACAGGGCGGCAACCACATGATGTTGAACAAGGGCCGCAAGCGTTTGCGCCGGCTCCGAAACAACGACATGATTTCCAAATCTTTCGAACGGCATGTCAAGCGCATGCTGCCCTACGGTTGAGGAGCTAGAACATGCCCCGCGCAAAACGAGGGTTCAAAGCCCGCCGCCGTAAGAACCGCCTCCTGAAGCACGCTTCGGGTTACCACTCTGCCCGCAGCCGCCTCTACGCGTACGCGAAAGAAGTGGTCATGAAGGCCTGGGTCTATGCCTACGCCCACCGCAAGCTCCGCAAGCGCGACTTCCGTCGCCTTTGGATCGCCCGTATCAATGCGGCCGCCCGGATCAATGGCACCACCTACTCGCGTCTGATCAACGCCCTGAAGACGGCGAACATTGGTCTCGATCGCAAGATTCTGTCCGACCTCGCCACCTTCGATCCGGCCGTGTTCGGCGAAGTCTTGAAAAAGGCTGGCGC
Organism: Myxococcales bacterium; assembly: GCA_043753085.1. GTDB lineage: Bacteria > Myxococcota_A > Polyangia > Polyangiales > Polyangiaceae > JAYUXI01. The sequence goes on from JAYUXI010000364.1 coordinate 2,955, forward strand.
CACCGTCTGAGACCACCGGAAGTGGGTGCGTCCTGCATCGAAGCGCCAGCGGAGCCCGTCTCCTCTGGCGCTTTCTTTTTTCCTGCCACTCGAAAGCATCGTCATGAGCGAGCTCGCCATCGGCATCGACCAGTCTCTCGAAGATCTCCGCGTCCGCTACCAGGAAGCGTTCCAGGCCGCCGATTCGGAGCCCGCGCTGCGCGAAGCCAACGCGCGCTTTCTCGGCAAGAAGGGCGAGCTCACCGGGCTGCTGAAGGACCTCGGCAAGGTGCCGAACGATCAGCGCCGCGCCATCGGCGAAAAGGTGAACAAGCTCAAACAGGAGATCGAAGAGAGCGCCAAGGTGAAGCTCGACGCGCTCGCGGGCGCCAAGCGCAAAGCCGAGCTCGAAGGCCCGCCGTTCGATCTCACGTTGCCGGGTCGCATCACGCAGCCGCGCGGTCACATCCATCCGATCTCGCGCGTCCGGCACGACGTGATCCAGATCTTCCGCGATCTCGGCTTCGCCGTGCACGACGGTCCGCAGGTCGAGTTCGAAGCCAACAACTTCGAGAAGCTGGGGTTCCCGCCGGATCACCCCGCCACCGACATGCAGGACTCGTTCTGGACCACCGACGATCTCGTGCTGCGCACGCACACGTCGAACATCCAGGTGCGCGCGCTGATGGGGCAAACCCCGCCGTTCGCCTTCATCGCGCCGGGCGCGGTGTACCGCCGCGACGACGACGCCACGCACTCGCCCATGTTCCACCAGCTCGAGGCCTTCCTGGTCGACGAGGGCGTCAGCATGTCGCATCTGCGCGGCGTCCTCGAGGAGTTCGCGCAGCGCATGTACGGGC
>JAYUXI010000365.1:0-3791 GCA_043753085.1 Myxococcales bacterium
AACGGGACCCAAGAAACGCGCGTGCTCGACCCCCCATTCCACGAGCAGCAAGGCCCCCTCGTGGCGGCGTTCGCGCAAGCCGAGCGCGGCGACTTCGTCTGGCTTTTCGGCCAGACGATACAGATCCGCGTGCAGCACGGAAAACGCCAGCTGGTACTCGTTGACGAGCGCGAACGTGGGACTGGTAACCGACTGCACGAAAGGCACACCGAGGGCGCGCAACATGGCGCGCGCCAGGAAGGTTTTGCCTGCGCCGAGCGGACCGTCGAGCAGCACCAGATCGCCCGCTCGCACGACGCGAGCCACGCGCCGCGCCAGGCGCACGGTGTGGCGACGCGTGGCCAGCAAGACTTCGGTCGATGCGTGCGGCATCGCGAGCTCGGGCGAGCTCAGGCGAGCGCGGGGCGGGCGACGGCGGGGTGCAGCAGCGGGCGGAAGAACATGGTCACCGGCGAGGGCGGCCCCTTCGGTCCTTGATCGTCGTCGTCGTCGTGCTTGAAGATCGACTTCAGCAGCCGACTCATTCTCGGTCCAAGTGAGTTTTCGGTCTGCATGGCGGGCGCTATATCACCCGCTTTCGGCGCCGGCCAGTTTCTTGTGTGGAAACATACGCCGCGGTCACCCGGGCATTGGCGCTGCCTCGGGCTCGTCGTCTTCCTCGTCCGGCGGGGGCGGAGGTACCGACGCAGCCACGACGACTGGGGCGAGCGGGACCCGCAACGGATCGGCATCGATGCCCTGCGGCGGGTTGCCGAACAGGTACGCGGCGACGAGACCAGTGCCCAACGCCAGCCACTGGCTGACCGACAGCGCCACGTCGACCGGAGCAGAAAACGCGGCCGGCCGGTAGGCGAAGAACGTGAGCACGGCCGGCAGCAACGCGACCACGCGCGCGTACAGCTGCAGCTTGCGATCGCGGATGGCGCGCGAGATGCCCAGGACGAACCCGAGCGCGAACAGCCCGAGCCCACACGCGACCATGACGTGCAGCGAGAACGCCGGCCCCAGCGTGACGTGATCGGAGTCGTCGCGGACGAACTCGATCAGGTAGCGGGCCAATCCGTAGCCGAAAACGAGGATGGCGAAGGTGCGGCCCTGGGCAGGCTTGTGCTTGCGGCAGTAGAGAACGAGCGCGAGCAAGGCCAGCCCGGCGAGCGCTTCGTAGATCTGTGTAGGATGCACCGGGAACGCCACGTCGCGGTGTGCGAGCTCCATTCCGTCCGGCGTGCCGCGGAAGCGGTCGCGGTGGCGTAGGTACGGCTCGGAGCCCTCTCCGGCATCTTGCGTGGCGCCGGTCCACTTCGGGAAGGTGCCGGCGCGTTGCAGCCAGCCTGGCGCGTCTTCGCGCAAGCGCGTACCGAAGTCGCACCCGAACAGGTAGCAGCCGATGCGACCGAGCACGAGACCGAGGGCGAGACTGGGCGCCACCAGATCGCCCCAGCGCAGCACCGAGATCTCGTGCGAGCGCAGGCAAACCCAGCTGCCGAAGATCCCGCCGAAGAGGCCGCCGTACAGCGAGTAGCCGCCGCTGCGCAGGTTCAGCATGGCGCCCAGCGTGCCGAACTTGTCCAAGTTGGTGAGCACGTACAGCAAGCGTGCGCCGACCAGCGCGAACAGCGCGGCGACCAGAAAGCCGTTTGCCACGGTGTCCTTGGACAGACCGGCGCTGGGGGCGAGACGCAGGGTGAGAAACCACCCGGCGAGCAGGGCGAGCCCGAGCATCACGCCGTACGAAAAGATGGGAAGATTGCCGGCTTGGAACGCAGTGCCGCGAAACAGATACGCGAGCACCAGCAGCACCACGGCGACGACGGCGCCGGGGAGCTGTCCGTTGCGGTCGCCTCGGCGCCGCGACAAACCCGCATGGACCGCCGCCAACGCCGCGAGGACGACGAGCCCCCACCACAGCCGGAGCGGCCAATGCGGGAGCGGAATGCGGAACAGGATGGGATGCATGCAGGGCCCGCGATGGTACGCTGCCCGCCCATGACGGCAAGGCGCATCGCCCTCACCTTGATGACCACGGCCGCAGCGGGCGGCATGGCCGCAGCGTTCGAAGCCTGCGTGCCCAGCGGCAATGCGCCGCCGTACGATGCGGGAGCGCCGCTCAAGGTCGTGCACGACTCACCCGGCGCGCTCACCAGTGTATTCGAAGAGGACTTCGAGCACATCGTACCGGGCCCGCCGCCGTCGCTTGCCCCCGTGCTCTTGCCCGAAGCCGGCGCACCGCTCGATGGCGCGGCGCTGGCGCTCGATGCGGGTCTGATCGCCGCCGATGCAGGCCTGGTCACGGCCGACGCTGGCGTGGCCGTGCAAAACCCGCTTGGCCCGAACTGGACCGTCGCGCCGGGCAGCGCCTCGGTGTGGCGCATCGAGAAGGGCATGCTCTGCGGCAAGGGCGCCATGAACCGCGGCGTCTGGCTCAAGAAGATCTTGCCGGTCAACGCGCGCATCGAATTCGACGCCGTGTCCGACTCCGCCGACGGCGATCTCAAGGCCGAGATCTGGGGCGATGGCAAGAGCGGCGCCACGGCCACTTCGTACACCAACGCCACCAGCTACATCGCGGTGCTCGGCGGCTGGAAGAACACGGTTCACGTGCTCGCGCGGAAGAACGAGCACGGCAAGGACCGCAAAGAGCTCACCATCGACAAGGAATCGGACGACCCGCGCGAGCACCCCGTCAGCGTCGGCCAGGTCAACCACTTCAAGATCGAGCGCAGCGACAGCAAGTCGGTGCACTTTGCAGTCAACGGCATCGAGCTGATGGTCTACGACGATCCCGATCCGCTGTCCGGCGTCGGCCACGACCACCTGGGGTTCAACAACTACTGGGACACCATCAAGAGCTGCTACGACAACGTGAAGATCACGCCGCTCTGACTCGGATGCGCGCCGTCGCGATCCTCGTCTGCCTGGCCGCATCCAGCTGCACTCCGCTGCGCTACGTCACGCAAGCCGCTGCGGGTCAGGCCGAGCTGCTCGACGGCCAGCGCGACATCGACGACATCGTACGCAGCGGCGACTTCGACGCCCGCATCCGCGCCCTGCTCGCCCGCGTGCCCGCCATGAAGGCCTACGGCGAGCGTCACGGTCTCGAGGCCACCAAGAGCTACGGCACCTACGTGAACCTGAACCGATCGGCCGTGGTCTGGGTGGTGAGCGCCAGCGATCCGCTCGCGTTCCGCTCCAAGACCTGGAGCTTCCCTATCACCGGCAGCATCACGTACCTCGGGTGGTTCCGGAAGAACGAGGCCGACGCCTTCGCGCGCGAGCTCCGCGCGCAGCCGGCGCCGTCCTCGCCCACCGGCGAGCATTGGGACGTCGACGTCCGCTCTGCCTCGGCGTATTCCACGCTCGGCTGGTTCGACGATCCCGTGCTGTCGACCATGATCTACCCGGGCAACGAAGCGCTGGGTGAGCTCGCCGACGTGATCTTGCACGAGTCCCTGCACGCCACCTATTTCATCCCGGGCCAGAGCATTCTGAACGAGAGCGTGGCGGCGTTCGTCGGCAACCACCTGGCCGAGAGCTTCCTCGACGAGACCACCGGCCGATGCTCCCGCGAGAAACGCAGCTACGTGGCGATCGAGAAGAAGGCCGCGGAGCGCGCGCGCGCCATGAAGGCTGCGTACTTTGCGCTGAAGGATCTGTATGCCAGCCCTGCGCCGGACGCGCAGAAGCGGGCCACCAAAACCGAGATCATGCACCGACTTCGCGCCCAGACGCGCATCGAGCGCGAGATCAACAACGCGACGTTGATCCAGTACGAGACCTACGGCTCGGGCGAC
>JAYUXI010000366.1:0-3785 GCA_043753085.1 Myxococcales bacterium
CCGACTTCGCGCCCGCGCTCGCCGACCAGCGCGACGACCACCACGTCGGCCTCGACGCCGCGGGCGATGGCGCCGAGCAAGGTGCTCTTGCCGACGCCCGAGCCGGCAAACAGACCCATGCGCTGGCCCTCACCGAACGTGAGCAGGCCGTCGAGCACACGCACGCCGGTGGCGATGGCGCGGTCGACCGGACGGCGTGAGAGCGGCGGCGGCGGATCGCGGTCGGTCGGCACCCATGCGCCGACGTCGAGGGGGGCCGCGCCATCCAGCGGACGGCCAAGTCCGTCGACGACGCGGCCGAGCAGCGACGCGTGCACGCGCACCAGAAACCCCTGGCCGGTGGATTCGACCTCGTCTTCCGGACCGACGCCCGTGAGCGAGCCGAGCGGCAGCGCCACGGCTTCGCCGCCGAGAAATCCCACCACCTCGCATGGCAGGCTGTCGCCCTTGCGCTTCACGTGGACGACGTCGCCTACGCGCACGCCCGGCATCGTGAACTTCAGCGAAAGACCGGTGACCGACGTGACCCGCCCGAGGGTTCGAATCGGACTGACCTCACGGAGCTTGGCGCGGAGCGCGTCGAGATCCACGCGCGTTAGCCGGCGGCGCGCTCGGAGTCGACCACGGAGGTCTGGTTGGTGCCGCTCTCGTCGGCGGCGCTGGTAGCGGAGCCTGCCGAGCCGCTTTGCAGCTCGGCTTCGAGCTCGGCCAGCAGCTCCTTGGCGCGCTCGCTGAACTTGGTGGGTACCTCGACTTGGACGACCACGGCAAGGGTGCCGCGACCACGCCCGTCGAGGCGCGGTAGACCTTGGCCGCGCATGGGAATCACTGCGCCGGGTTGAGTACCGGCGGGGATCTCCACAGTGGAGGTAGCGTCGTCGCGATCGGCGGCGAGAATCGGTACGGGTACGCTGCCGCCGACCACCGCGAGCGCGTAAGAGATCTTCACGTTGACCGCAAGGTCGGCGCCGTCGCGCTCGAAGAGCTCGTGCTCTTCGACGTCGATGTCGACGTAGAGATCACCGTTGGCACCGCCGCGCACGCCGGGCAGCCCTTGACCGGTGACGCGCAAACGCTGGCCGCGGTCGACGCCGGCGGGGAAGCTTACCTGGACCTTACGAACCTTTTCGACCGCGCCGCGTCCCTTGCAGCCGGGGCACGGATTCTTGATCTCGACGCCCTGCCCTTTGCAGGCCGGACAGGCTGAGCTGAACATGACGAAGCCGCGGGCGGTGGCGACCTGGCCGGATCCCTTGCAGGTTGTACAGGCCTCTGGTTTGCTTCCCGGCGCCGCGCCAGAACCGGTGCACTCTTCACACGCCACCGGGGACTTGAGCGAGATCTCGCGCTTGCAGCCGAAAGCGGCCTCGCGCAAGGTGAGTCGCGACTGAATCTGCAGGTCTCCGCCGCGAGCTGCACCGCCCGGCTTGCGGCCACCGCCCGGGAAGCCGAAGCCGCCGGAGAACATCTCGTTGAAGAGATCCTGCATGTGCGAGATGACGTCGCCCGCCCCGCCACCGCCGCCCTCGAACCCCGCGTGCCCATACTGGTCGTAGATCTCGCGTTTCTGCTCGTCCGACAGGACAGCGTACGCTTCGTTGATTGCCTTGAACCGCGCCTCGGCTTCGGAGTTGCCGGCGTTGCGATCCGGGTGATGCTTGAGGGCCTCTTTTTTGTACGCTTTGCGCAGCTCTTCGGTGCTGGCTTCGCGCGAGCTGCCTAGAACATCGTAAAAACAAGGCTTTTCAGACATCTATCGTGGGTCTCGCGGGCAACGTGGGAGCCGGTAGTGGGGTGTCTACGACGGACGGAGGGCCGGCGCCATCAGTCCAAAGGTTCGGGCGTTTTGATGGACTCCGCAAGTGCCGATTCGAGTTCTTGGATCCGCCAACCGCGCGCTTCCAGCTCCCCCTGCCGACGGGCAACCTCCTTCGCGAGATGGTCGAGCTTGCGCTCGAGACCAGAGCTCCCGCTCGAGTCGTCGGTGAACGCATCGGGCACGAGCAGCTGCCGCACCAGGCGCTCACGCCGCGCGAGCTCGGCCTGGAGATCCAGGATCACCGCGCCGCGCTCGCGGAGCCTCGCCTCCAGGGCGACGACCTCTGCCTCGAACGACTCGACCCCGACGACTGGCACCGCGGGGGACGGCGTCAGAACGGCAGGGGATGCGACGAGCACCGGAACGGCCGAGACCAGTTCCAGCTTGTCTCGCAGCACCTCGAGCCGCGCGTCGGACTGCGTGATGTGGTGCTCGGCTTGGCTGGCGTGATGCTCGGCCTCGGCGGCGCGACGCTCGGAGATCTCGGCCCGGACGACTGCTTCCGCGGCCAGCTTCTCGGCGCGCTGGGCGCTGTGCTGGCTCTGCACGGCGCGCGTTCGCTCGGCTCGCACCTCGGTCTGCAGTCGCTCGACCAGCGCCTCGCTGGCAGCGGCGCGCGCCTCGTTTTCCTCGGCGCGCTCGCTGTGCAGCGCCAGCTCGCTGAGGGTCTTTTCGAGGTCGGCCTCTTCGGCGGCGAAATCGGCCTGCTGGGCCAGCGCGGCCTCGAGCGCGTTGCGGAGCTCGAGCGCCTCGCGGCGCGCGGTGGCCGCGCCGGCGATCGCCGTCTCGAGCTCGCGCTGCAGACTGGACGCTTGCGCGCGGGTTTCGCGCGCTTCCAGCAGCTGCGCCTGCAACGCCTGGGTGTGCAACGTGAGCCGCGAGAGCTCGGCCGCCTCGGCGGGGTCGGTTCGCGGTGCCTGCGCACCGACCGCATGCGCGAAGATCGCGTACTCGTCGATCTCGACCGGCCGTTGGCTGACCAGCGCCACGAGCGTGGTGGGCGCGTCGAGCGGAGCCATCTCGGTGTCCACGCTGACCTCGGGCTCGGTCTCGAGCCCGAGCTCGCAAAGCAACGTACCCGTGAAGGGTAGCTTGCCCACCATCTTCACGTGCTCGAACAGGGCCCCGCAGGCGTCATACAGCTCCGTGTAATCGAGCGTGCCGGGGGCGCGCGCGCTGGACGTCGGCGCGATGCGCGCGACCAGTGCCGCGATGCCGCGCGCGCCGAGGGCGCTGCGCAGCGCCGGGAGCAGCGCGAGGCGCGAAGCCACCTTCCCGAGGTCTTCGACGATGGCGAGGTCGAAGCCGCCGACGGGTAAGTTCAAGCCGCGCTCGAGGTTCTGCACCAGCACCGCGCCAGACAGCGGCCGCGGGGGCCGCGTGAACCGGTACGCGTGCACGAGGCGCGCGCCGGCGTCGAAAAGCGGCGCAGCGTCGTCCAGATCGCCGATGTAGAGCACGCGCGCGCCAGCAAGGTGCGGGGTGAGGTACGCCGCGAGGACGCGCACGTCGCATGCCGAATCAGTCTGGCTCATCGTCAGGCCTTCTACCGCACGTTGCCAGGGACGGTCACGCGCGGTTTCGGCTCGTCCACCGTCCAGCGGCCCGAACTCAGCCCACCGGTGCAGGCGTCCAGGCTCTGCTGCGGGGCACCTCGCGCCGCCGCTCCGTCAACACGGGAGCGGCCAGCTGCCGGCGCTCGCCGAACGCCGGCGTCACCAGCGACAGCACGCGACGCAGGTATCCCGGGCGCGTGGTGGGCGCGAACAGCACGTAGGTCTGCTCGCCCTCGTGACCAGCGCGCGGGATCGCCTTGGGCCACAGCGAACGCAGGCGGGCCTCGGCGGGACTGCCGGCGCGGACGCGCACGAGCGAGGCGAAGCCGGCGCGGGTCTTGCCGAGCTCCAGGCTCACGAAGCCCTCCAGCGGAGTGCCTGGCCGCGCGATCAGACGAAGCTCGCCGGAG
>JAYUXI010000367.1:0-3783 GCA_043753085.1 Myxococcales bacterium
GCGTGGCCGATCCCATCAAGGAGACGACCGCAGACGCGATCCGGGAGCTTCACGAGGAGGGCCTTCGCGTGGTGATGCTCACGGGCGACGCCAAGACCACTGCATCCGCCGTCGCCAAGAAGCTCGGCATCGACGAGTTCATCGCCGAGGTACTCCCCGATCAGAAGTCCGAAACCATCGAGCGTCTGCAAGCCGAAGGGCGCGTCGTCGCGATGGCGGGAGATGGTGTCAACGACGCTCCCGCGCTCGCTCAGGCGCAAGTCGGAATCGCGATGGGGACCGGGACGGACGTGGCCATGAAAAGCGCCGGCGTGACCCTCGTGAAGGGCGATCTGAAGGGCATCGCCCGCGCGCGGCGGCTGAGTCGCGCGACGATCCGGAACATCAAGCAGGGCTTGTTCTTTGCGTTCGTCTACAACGTGCTGGGCGTGCCGATCGCGGCCGGCGTTCTCTACCCGGCGTTCGGTCTCCTCCTCAGCCCGATGCTCGCCGCAGCGGCAATGAGTCTCAGCTCGGTATCCGTCATCGGAAACGCGCTGCGACTCCGTCGGACGGTACTTTAGAGGCAACGCATGAACGCGCAGAAATCGTACTCCTGACTTGGAATCCCGACTGACGAGAGCTTCAGAAACGTAACGTGAGCTCCGCGCGAACGCCCTCGAACGCGGGGAACACGCGGCACACGCCGCTGATGCAGCGCAGGCCGCCCTGCTGCTGGCCCACCAGGATCTTCAGGTTCGAGTCGCCCGTGAAGCGGTACAGGATCTGACCGTTGATGTACTTCGAGGGCTGCCCGAGCAGCGTGTAGTACTCGACGCCCTGGCCGATCACCCACTTCGGGGCAATCTTGAACGCCGTCGTGTGGAAGCCCTGCGCGTAGTACTTGTCGCGCGGGTTTTCCTCGCTCCCGCGGACGTTGTCGCCGTCTTGGAAGCGGATGCGATGGCGACCGTACAACTCGAACGAGTACGGGCCCTTCACGTAGATGGAGATCGAGTAGTTGAGCGAGCGTTCGTTGTAATACGGATTGCCGTTTCCAAAGCGGTCGTTGCGCGTGCCGAGCGAGAACAGCACCTGCGAGCGAGCGCGATCGAAGCGCCACTCCACGCCGGCCTGGCCATCCCAGATCTGCGTGTGCGTACCGTTTGGAGACAAGACCGACTGCGTGCGCCCGTAGCGGTCACAGCTGCCGCCCGGCGCCTCGCTCTTGGAGCGGTAGTAGGCGCCTGCACCATACACTAAAAATCCGTCGCTGAAGCGTACGTCGGTGCGAAGGCGTCCGCCGTCTACGCAGGCGTTGAAGAAGCCGAACATCGAGTCCTGGATGAGTGCCTCGGTGGTGGGCTGATTCGAGTACTGCACGGCGCTGAACGGGATGGCGCGCGTGGCATCGATGGCGGCGGGCACCGCGTAGTAGTTACGGTAGCTCTTGCCCTCGAGCGTGTTGGTCACCGGGCCGAAGTTGGTGACGAACGCGCCGTACAGCGCGTTGCCCTGCTGCATGTTCGGGTTCGATTCGGGCTCGATTGGCGTACGATCCTGAATCGCGCCTTCGACGTATAGATTGCCGTGACCCCAGAGGTCTGGAATCTCGATCGACTGCCCGATCTGCGTGATGTCCTTCGCCTTGAGCAGCGGATTGAGCGCACCCGAAACCGAGCCGAGCCAGGCTTGCCGATTGTCTTCCTGGCAAGAGCCAAGCGCCGACGACGTGAACCTGCGGTCGAGCGAGCCATCGGCGTTGTACGCGTACGGCGCGCACCGGAAGAAGCGAGCCGCCCGCGTCGAAGAGATGATGGCGGTGCCGCGACCAGCCTGGAACTCGGCGCCGATGACGCGGTCGGAGCCGAAGAGTGGCTTCGAGGTGGTGGGATCCCCGCCGAGGGTCTTGGTGCTGAGCAGGGCGGCGCCGGTTGCTTCGTCGATGCGCGCCGGGTTGGCGAAACCCGCCACCACGGTGAGTGCGACGGGATCTTTCTGGATCGCGATCTTGGCGCCGCGCACCGTCGTGTCGACGCCGAGCTCGTCGACCTTGCGCATGGACAGCACGAGGCCGCGTCCGAACTGCGCGTACGCGTCACCGAGAGTGGCCTCGACGCCTGGCGCCTTGTACGTGACCCAGGCCTTTGCAAGATACACATTGTTTCGGTAGCGCGATGCATCGGAGGCCTCGATGCTCGGCTGCTCTTCCGGTACGAAGCGGCAGCCCGCAGCGCAGAAGCTACGGCTCGCCGGGCGAAGCCAGTACAGCGACGAATCGAGCCGCGCGGCGGCCGTCCACTTGCCCCAGCCAAGCTGCGCGTTGAGCTTGTTCAGCCAGCCGCCCCATCCGTACTCCCGTGGATTCAATCCCTCCCGCGCGTCGAAGCGCTGGAGCCCGATGGTGGTCTCCGTGACGTCGAGGCGTATCGGCTTGCCGGCCACCACGGGCAAGTCGACGGCGCGCGCGAGCGACGGCGCAAATGCCAGGACCGATGCCAGCGTGGTAGCGAAGAGACCCTTCACCGCCGGGCAAACTACATTGCCCGGAGGCAGGCGTGGTTAAGAACCACTGGCTTTCGTAGCCGGAACGGGCGCGCCCTTCACGGGCTCGGCTACGAGCGCTTCGATTTCCTTCTGCAGGAAGTCTTCGTCGCCGATGTTGTAGCCTTCGTGGATGTACCGGACGGCGCCGCTCCGGTCGATCAACACGGAGAGTGGCGCGGCCTTCTTCGGATTGAACAAGCTCGCGATCGCGGAGTCCTCGTCGTAGACGACGGTGAACTCGGTATCGAGCAGGTTGCGCTTCACGAAGGAAGGGACCTGCGCCACGGTCTCGGGTCCGTCCATGCTGATGGCGATGGTGCGGAAACCCTTGGATTTGTTGGCCGCGGTGATGCGCCGCAAGTGCGGGAACTCCGCCATGCAAGGCTCGCAAAACGTGCTCCAGAAGTTGAGCAGGATCACGTGTTTGCCGAGGTGGTCCGAAAGCCGGACCGTGTTCCCTTGGACGTCACGGCCGGCGAAGTCTGGAGCGCGAGCGCCCGCCGCTTTCGGCGCCGGTGTCGTCGAGCCGGTGGCATCGGAACTGCTGCCACCGCTGCAGCCGAGGCTCGCGGCCACGAGCGCCGTGGCGGCCCATTGAACGAGTCTCATCTGGCTATTGCGCCGGGGTGCGCTTGTCGATCTCGGCGATCCACTTGGTAAAGTTCGCCTCGAGTGGACCCACGCCCTCGAACCCCATGTGCGAGTCGATTATTTCCATCGTGGTCGCGTCGACCGTGGCGTTCCAGGGCATGGCCGCCGCCTCGTAGAACACGCCGAGCTGCTGGTTGCCCGAATCGAGCCACGCCGGGGTAACCAGGTTGTGGTTCACGAGCCACTTGTCGAGATCTTTCACCTCGGCCGGCACGCTACTCGAGGCGCCCTCGGCCATCGAAAGAATGTAAACCACACCCTTTTCTCGCCAACCCTGGATCTTCGGAGCGGTCTCCGTGCTTTCCTGGCGGCAATACACGCACCAGGTGCCGGACGCTTGGAAGTGGATCAGCTTGACGTTGTTGCGCACTTCGGGATCGTAGTAGTCGGCCAGCTTCATCGGACGCAGGCCGTTGGCGGCGAGGCCGTCGGGGTAGCCTTGGAACTTGAAGTTCTTGATCTTGTCGCCAGCGGTCCGGCCGCTACGCGCCCGTGTGCCGATGCCTTCGGCCGGATACGACACGCCGTATGGGTTCAGCTCGAGCGCTGCCGAGTCGGTGCCTCGACCGACTCCCGTGCCCTGCGGCGGTTCGGGCGCAACGACCA
>JAYUXI010000368.1:0-3783 GCA_043753085.1 Myxococcales bacterium
AGACACGCGCCGCGGGTCGAGCGGCGAGAGCGGCGCCATGACGTGCGCGGTGGCGCAGAACGGATCGTACTGGTGACCGTGCTCGATGTAGGCAACGCCGTCGCGGTAGAAAAACCACGGGTTGAACTCGATGCGCGCCTGGAACGCCGAGTCGCCGCCGGCGTGGCTGGCGAGGATCGCGCGGAAGTCGGCCTGGACGTCGTCCCAATACAGCTCGATGTCGTGGTTGCCGTGCACCAGCGTGAGCGCGTGACCAGCCGCCACGAACCCGGCCAAAGCGGCGAAGACTTCGGCGTGGCGTTCGGCCACGCGGCGGAGTTTGAGGCGAGCATGATCGGAGGCACTACCCAGGCCGTGGTTTCGTTCTTCCTCGGTGAGCGGTGTGTCCATGCGGGAGCCGGGCCGAACGGTCATGCCGATGAAGTCGATGAAGTCACCCGCGATGACCAGGCGCCAGCGCGAGCCAGGCCGAGGGTGCAATCGGTAGTGGACGAGCAGCTGCACCAGATCGTGGTCGACCGCACGCGAGCGCCGCACCAGGTTCCGGCCGCCGTCGGCGATGTCGCTGCCGAGGTGCACGTCGGAGAGCACCAGCAGGCTTTCGGCGGGGACGACGGCGGAACTCACTGTTTTCAAGCATGGACCCTAGCCGCTCGGCGCGCCGTCAGCATTCGGTCATGGAAGCTTCGACGTCGCCCGGAGCACGTGATGCGCAGGCCCCACCGGACGGCGCAAGCGAGCTCGGCGTGCTGGTGAACACCAGCGATCCGCAGTCGGTCGCCGTGGCCGCAGGTACAGCGTCTCTGCGCCAACGGTCGTCGTCAGGCCGGCTGCAGGCGGTACACGATCGCCACGACGACCACGACCCAGACCAGCAGGTTCAGCACGAAGGGCACGTCGCGCAGCATCTCTTGCGTGGGCGACTCGGAGCGCAGGCCCTGGCCGCCGCGGCCCGTGACGAGGTACAAGAAGCGAACGAGGCCGAACGCCGTGAACGGCGCGGTGAGCCAGAGCAGCTTGGTCTGGAAGAAGGCCTGCGTGTCCGGGTCGAGCGTGTATGCGAGGTACGTGCCGAACGTGAGCAGGCCGGTGATGCCGAGCGCGTACGTCAGGCTCTTGGCGCTGTACAACTTGAGCACCGCGCGCTGCTTGTCGGCGTTCTCGCCGGCGATCTCGTAGCGGCGTTTGCCGAAGCCTAGAAACAGCGAGAGCAGCGCGGTGCACGCGTACATGTAGCCGCTCACGGGGGTGCTGGTGGCGATGCCGCCGGCCACCACGCGCAGCACGAAGCCGAGCGAGATGAGCCCCACGTCGAGGAAGGGCACCTTCTTCAGCTTGAACGAATAGAAGACGTTCTCGGTGAAGTAGGCGAGCGCCACCACCGCGAACATCGGCTGGATCAGGTACGCCGCCGCCAGGCTGCCGAGCACCAGCACGCCGGCAAACACGCGCGCCACGGGGATCGGCACTTCGCCGCTGGCGATCGGACGCTTGCACTTCTGCGGGTGCACGCGATCGCCCTCGACGTCGACGAGATCGTTGAGCGTGTACACTGCACCGGCCAGGAAGCAGAACACGGTGGTGGCGAGCACCGCGGGGCCCACGATGTCCAGATTGAGCGCGGACGCGCCCGTCACGGTGCGTGAAAACACGTCCCGCGCGAAGAACATCGGCGCCATCACGAACAGGTTTTTGACCCATTGGTGAGGACGAATCGTGCGGATGAGGCCGCGAATCACCGGGCGGGTTATTTCACACCCGGGCAAGTGACGGGCAAGAAAACTCTCGCTCTGCGGTGCGAGGGCCGTTGCCCAGACACGAGGTTGGGGTTCTACTCGTCAGGAAGCACTTCGCTTTCGAGAGGTCCGCACCCATGCCGCACGCGCACGCCAAGAGTCTCCTCGCTTCCGCCGCCCTCCTGCTGGTCAGTAGCTCCGCCCACGCGGAGGTGGTGATCAACGAGCTCTTGCGCAACACGAGCGGTGCCCCTGGAGAGTTCGTCGAACTCTACAACAACGCGGCCGCGGGCGAAGCGCCGCTCGACATTGGCGGCTGGAAGGTGAAGGCGGGCACCAGCGGGCTGACCGTACGCGCCACCATTCCTGCCGGCACCCTGCTCGCACCGGGGGGCTACTGGCTGGTCTCCAAGGTTGGACCCGACGCCGGTGCCCCGGCCGGCGATGCAGGCGTCAACGGACAAACCGACCTCTCTGGAAATCTTCCTGGGGCCACCGGTGCCAGTTCCGACTGCATCCAGCTCACCGACGCCGCGGACGTCGCGAAAGACACCGTCGTTTATGGCGGCACCAGCAACTCCGACGAGTTTCTCGACGACACCGGAGTCATTGCAGTCTCGTTGGCCGCGGAGCCCAGCGCCGGCAGGTCCTTGTACCGCAACCCGAACGGAACCGACACGAACCAGTCCGGGGCGGACTTCGCAAAAGCAGCGTCGGCAGCCGAGAACACGCCAGGCGCCGCCAACTACGTGGCGCCGCCGGTGCCCGACGCGGGCCCGTCGAGCAGCAGCAGCAGCTCGTCCGGCAACTCCTCCAGCTCGGGTGGGCGCTCCAGCTCGTCCAGCTCGGGCGGTCGTTCCAGCAGCTCGGGCGGCCGATCCGACGCCGGTGGCTCGGGTGGCTTGAACCCCGAAGGCGACGACGACGACGACAACTCGAACCTCGCCGCGGACGACGGCGGTTGCAGCATGGGCGCCAGCGGTGCACCCATGCCGTTTTTGATCGGCCTCGGCGCACTGCTCGTGATCCGCCGCCGGCGCCTCGCACGCAAGTAGCCGTCGCGCTCGGGGCGGAAACGCCTCGCACGCGACACCCATTGCATGGCGGCGGCAAACCGAGGCTCGATTCGCGGCCACGCAGCTTGACCTCGCTCGCATACCGGCAGAAAAAGGCCAGGTGTTTCGCCTTTCGCAGCTGGTAGCTGCCCTGTCACTGGCTGCGGTTACCCTGGCCGAGCCCGCGCTCGCGAACGGCTCCCGCGTGGCCGAGGTGGGCCGGCTGCGGCAGGACGTGCTTGGCGCGCGCGGGCCCAACGCGTACACGGCGCTGCGCAAGCTATGGAGCGCGTGGGAGCATGGCGATCCTGCGCCGGTCGAAGCCGCGCTGGAGGATCTCGCCAAAAGCCCGCGTCTCGCCGGCGAGGTTCGCGCGTATGCAGGTCTGCTTCGCGCCTACGGCCAGCGCCGCCGCGGTGATCTGGTCGGCTCGGTGCGCAAGATCCGCGAGCTCGGCTACCTGTCGGATTTCTCCGTGCTCGGCCCGTTCGACAACGAAGGCAAAGGCGGATACTTGCTCGGACAAGGACCGGAAAGCGTGAGCGCCGACTCGCCGCTCGGCCAGAGCTGGCCGGGCAAGGAGCGCCCGATCCGCTTCCGCAGCGCGCCCGGCGTGTTCGAGAACGGCTGGGTCGACACGGGCTCGCTCCTTCGCCCCGAAGAGAACCTGTGCGCCTTTGCCTTCACCACGCTGCGCAGCGAGAAGAACGAAAAATCCCGACCCCTCTCGCTGTGGATCGGCCAGAGCGGCGCGGTGCGCGTGTACTGGAACGGCAAGGAGGTCGCGCGCGACGACAAGTACCGCGCCTTCGACGCCGACCGACTCGGCCTCGACGTGATCCTCGAGGCCGGCGAAAATCAGTTGGTGCTCAAAGTATGTGGCGACGAGCAAGCGCCTCTGTTCTCGGTCCGCGTCGGCGAACGCGACGGCACGCCAGCCAAGGGCGTGCGTGCCGGCGTTCCGGAGGGCGCGATGGTGCGTCCACTGATTG
>JAYUXI010000369.1:0-3781 GCA_043753085.1 Myxococcales bacterium
TACGAGCTCATCGCCCTCATCGCCCGGGGCGGCATGGGCGACGTGTACCTCGCGCGCACCGGCGGCCTGGGGGGATTCCACAAGCTCGTCGTCGTCAAGACCCTGAAGTCGGAGCTCGCGGAAGACGAAAAGTTCCGCAGCATGTTCCTCGACGAGGCCAAGCTCGCCGCGCGCCTCAGCCACCGTCACATCGTGCAGACGAACGACGTCGGCGAGAGCGAAGGCGTCTACTACCTCATCATGGAGTACCTCGACGGGCGCAGCCTCGCCGTGGTGGCCAAGCGTGCCGAAAACGTCGGCGAGCCGCTCGACCTCGTGCTCCGGGTCCGGGTCCTCACTGACATGCTAGCCGGGTTGCACCATGCCCACGAGCTGGTCGACTACGACGGCAACCGCCTCGGCGTGGTGCATCGCGACGTATGTCCGGCCAACGTCCTCGTCACGTTCGACGGGCAGGTTCGCGTCGTCGACTTCGGGGTCGCCAAGACCAAAAACCAGGCGCACGAGACCCAGGCCGGTACCATCAAGGGCCGCGTCGCGTACATGTCTCCAGAGCACGTCGCCAGCCGCGGGCTCGACCATCGCGCCGATGTCTTCAGCACCGGCATCATGCTGTGGGAAGCGCTCACCAACCAGCGGTTCTGGGGCGGCCGGCCCGAGGCCGAGCTGCTCGGTGCACTGGTCCGCGGCGAGCTCCCACAGCTTCCTGACGATTCGAGCATTCCCGTTGCGTTGCGCGAGGTCTGCACCAGAGCGCTCGCCCTCCAGCCCGACGACCGCTTCCCCACCGCGCACGCGATGCGCATGGCACTGGAAGAATGGCTGGCGCAGCAGCCGGACCGCCATCCGCTCGAGACCCTCAAGCCGAAGATGGCGGTTTGGTTCGAGCGTGAACGTGCCCACGTCGCCAAGCTGATCGCAACGAGCACGAACAACGGCGCTGCGTTGCCGTTGCTCGAGCCGGCGCTGTCGGCCACCTCGTTGCCGTCCACGGGCTCCGGCGTCAGTGCGTCGATGTCGCGTTCGCGGGGCACATCCCCCACCACGCTCTCGGCCCCCGTAGCCTCCATTCCGTCGGCCGCGATGCAGGACCGCTCCGCTTCTCGCGTGCCTCTCGTTGCCGGAGCTGCGACGCTCGTGGCGCTCTTCTCCATCGTCGGATGGCGCCTCGCGGCGAGCGCGCCGGCGCCAGCCGCGGGTGCGGGCCCTGCCGCCATCGTGTCGGAGGTCAGCGCACGGCTGGTCGTCCAGGTGGTGCCGGCCGCGGCGCAAATCTTCGTCGACGGCGTCGCGGTGGCCGGCAATCCGTTCACCGGATCGTTCCCACTTGGCTCCGCCCACGACGTGCGGGCGTCAGCAGACGGCTACGACGACAAGAGCGACCGTGTCCTGCTGACCGAAAGCACGCAGCTTCGCCTCACCCTGGACGCGCGCGCGCCTGTCGCTCCTGTCGCTCCTGTCGCGCTTGGCGGCGCTGCGGCCGCGATGCCGGGCAGGCCGGGCTACGTCTCGTCTTCCCGCAATACGCCTGGTTCGCGTACGCTTCCGTCGGTGCCATCCGAGACGAAGCCGGTCGAGCCCACTCCGGCGAAGGCGCCCACGCGCGGCGTCGACAGCAACAACCCTTACGCAAAACCGGACGCGCCCGGGCGGCCCGCTCGGCCGATCGACTCTGCCAATCCCTACGGACATTGATGCACCATCGCTCCCTCTCGGCAATCGCCGCCTTGCTCTGCACGGTCGGCGCACTCTCTCTCGCCCACGCGGCCGACCCCAAACAAGACGCGGGCGCACACTTCGACCGCGGGGTGGCGCTCTCCAGCGAAGCCGACTATCCGGCGGCTCTGATCGAGTTCCGCCGCGCGTACGAGCTCGCGCCGAACCCGCTCGTTCTCTACAACATCGGCCAGACCTACTTCCAGCTGCGCAACTACGGAGCGGCGCTCACCTACTTCGAACGCTACCTCGCCGAAGCCGGCGCAGGCCCGGTGCACCAGGCCGAGGCCCAACAGAGCATCGCCACCCTGCAAACGCGCGTCGGCAAGGTCAACGTGGAGAGCAACGTGGTCGGCGTCGTTTCGATCGACGACGAGCCACAGGGCAAGACGCCGCAGACGGGACTGCGGGTGTCGGTTGGCCGCCACCGCATTGCCGTCAGACCCGAAAAAGGCACGCCGCAAGAGCGCACCTTCGAAGTCTCGGCCGGTGACACCGTGCCGCTCACCTTTTCGTTCGAGTCCACGAGCACGCCTTCGGGGCAGGCGCTGCCGCCACCCAGCGGCGAGCCACCGCATCGAGGCCTGCGCCCGGCCGCGACCGTGTCGTGGGTCGTGGCGGGCACGCTCGCCGCCGGCGCAATCGTCACCGGCGTCCTGGGCGCGACCAAAAGCAGCTCCTTGAGCGACGAGCGCGCCAACCCTGCGGCCACCCGCGACGGCCTGGACTCCCTGCACGGCCAGATGCGTGCATTCTCGATCACCACCGACGCTCTTCTCGTCGGCGCCGCCGTCGCCGGCGGCGTGGCATTGTACTTCACCTTGTCCAAGCCCAATGCGCAGACGCAAGCTGCGCTCGGATTCGCACCGCAAGGTCTCCAATTTCGACTTTCGTACTGAATATGCGCAATACACACAAACTTGTTCTGGTGGCAGCGGCCATGGCGCTCGGGGCGTGTTCCCTCTTGCTCGATGGCAGCAAGGACCAATGCACCGGCGACTCCGACTGCTCCTCGTTCGGTGCGGGATACACGTGTTCTGCAGGACTGTGCAAGGCGCCGGGCGACGGCAGCAGCGGCGGCAACGGCAGCAGCGGCGGCAGCGGCGGAAACGTCAGCAGCTCGGGAGAACTTCCGGGCACTTCTTCTTCCTCGTCGAGCTCGGGAGACTCCGGGTGCACACCCAACCCCATCAGGATGCGCAACGCAGACTTCTACAACGAAAAGTGCACCAACTCGTCCTGCGTCCCGTTCGACAACTGCGCGCGCATCGGCCTGTGTGACGGTGCCGCATTGCCTGCCCTGATCCCGCCCCCGGACGGAGGAGTTTCGAGATGATGACCTCCCGCAACGCCACGTCGTTCTCGCTGCTCGCCGCGGGCGCGATCGTGCTCACCTCGGCCACACCGGCCGCTGCGCAAACCACACCGCCCGAAGAGCCGTGCTCCGGCCTCACGCGTCCCATCTACGTCACCGGCTCCAGCGCGCTGAAGAGCTTCATCGGCGTCGTCGGCAAGCTGCTCGCGAGTGACGTTTCGCAGTCCACGGTCGTGTACCAGTCGCAGGGATCGTGCGTCGGCGTCAGCACCGTCTTCGATCCCTTGCCGTCCAAGCGCGTCATCAAAGACGTCGTGAACAACTACGCAATCTATTACCGCGCCGATGGCAGCTCGAAAGAGTGCCAGCTCCCCATCGAGGGACAGCCCGTCACCGTCGGGGTGTCCGACGTCTATGCCGCCAGCTGCGGATTCTCGGCCGATGCTGCCGTCACGGACTACACCGGCCCGATCCAGCCCATGACGTTCGTCGTGCCGGCCGGCTCGCGACAGACATCGATCAGCGCCGAGGCTGCGTACTACGCGCTCGGGCTCGGCGGCGGGGAAGACGTGTCGTTGCCCTGGACCGATCCGTCGTTTTTCTTCATCCGCAACGCGAGCTCGGGCACGCAACAGATGATCGCCAAGTCGATCGGCGTACCTGCCTCGCAGTGGTGGGGTGTGAACCGCGGCGGCAGCGGCGCGGTTCGCGATCAGCTCAAGGTCATCGTGGATTCGGCCCAGTCGGACA
>JAYUXI010000370.1:0-3773 GCA_043753085.1 Myxococcales bacterium
GACAGAATCGAAGCGCAGGTGGAACAGCGTGGGGCACAGGAAATGTTTGCGCGAGATGGGAGCTGTTGGGGGCAGGCCACTCCGGACGAATGCGCGCAGCAGTGTGACTCGGCCTTGGAGCGCGCGGCGGCACGCTTTCCTGCGCAACCGCTCTGCAATCCGAATCCTGTCTGTGGCGCCGAGGTGCTGTCGGCCCCAGCCCTGCGCGGGGTTTCTGCGACCTGTCGCACGTGCCTGGGCGCTAGCTGTTGCGGCGAAGTGCAGCAGTGTTTCAATGCTGCTGGCGGCGACGACCAGTGCTCCCAGCTTCTTGAATGCAAGAATGCGTGCTCGACGCAGGACTGTGCAATCGACTGCACGATCCGACTGGGCAATGGCGGCCCCGCCTACCAGGAGTTTGTCGAATGTTCGTGGAAATGTGAGTCGGAGTGTGCCCGGTAGAAGCTAACTCGAGTCCTTCGCGACCGGCGCATCGTGCGTGCGTTTCTTGAGGGCGGCGACTCGTGCGGTGAACGCTGCTGCGTGCGCGGGCTCCAGCGTGACGTGACCGAAGCGCGCGCGCAGGTAGATGTCGGTGAGGTCGGCGACGTCTCCGGCCAGCGGATGGCCGGCCACGAGTAGCTCCTGCGCGTAGCGTAGCGGCGGCACGGCGGCTGGCCGCGCCAGGCCGTGCGTGACGAGTGCGTGCTCGAGCGACTTGTAGAGGCGGGTGGCCAGCAGCGCCGACGGATCGGGCCGTGTGACCTCGCGGTGTGTGGTCTCCGCCTTCACGCTCACCTTGCGGCGTCGCCAGAACGAGTAGCCGACGGCAATCACGACCAGCAGCGCCGCGGCCAGGTTGCGGGGCCGGGTGAGCGCGCCGGTGATACCGCTCTGCAGACCGCGCCGGGCGCGGAACGTCTCGTAGCCGTCGCGCGCGCTCTTCAGCAGGTGCGTTTGCGTGCGCAGGTCGTAGCCGATCACGTACCGGCTCCAGCGTTGCGACAGCGCCTCGAAAAGATCGCGCACGTAGGGCCACGCGCCGGTGTTGTCTTCGAGGGGCTGCACGGCCGCGGTGGGCGTGGGGTCGAAGGTTGTCCAGCTGCCCTTGCCCGGCTCGGTTTCGAGGAAGGCCTCGACCCACGAGTGCGCGTCGCCCTCGCGCACGGCGTAGTAGCGGCCGAACCGGTTGTACGTCCCGCCGACGAAGCCGGTGACGTTGCGCGAGGGGATTCCCTGCGTGCGCAGCATGAGCGCCATCGTGGTGGAGAAGAACTCGCAGTGGCCGCGATGCGACACGAACACGAAGTCGTCTACGGGCTCGGCAGTGCCACCGGACGGCGAGTTGGTGTCGTAGATATACTCCCGCGCGAGCTTTTGCTCGATGGCCTTGGCGCGCGCTTGCGGCGTGCTTTCGTCGTGCGCCCACTCGCTGGCGGCGGCGGCGATGCGCGGATTGAACAGCTGCGGCAGACGCAGGTAGCGCACGCGGTCCTCGCGCGTGAGGACCTGCACGGGCGGCGGCTCGTCTTCCGGAGCCACGGCCACCTCGTAGCGCAGCCCGCGTGGCTCCTGGCCGAGGCCGTACCGAAATTCCAGCTCCGAGCCGCGGGCGATGGCGATGCCGTCTGGGTTGTTCGGGTCGGCGGCCTGGCGCAGCCCGAAGGCAACGGCACGCGGCGGGAAGAACAGGACAGGCGGGTCGATGGGCTCGACGTCGAAGGTGATGCGTAGGTCGTCGGGTCTGGACTCGCGGGTGACGACGTAGCTCGGAAGTGGACGGGGCTCGGGGGTGCGGTCGGTGCTGGAACGTGCCCAGGCGCGGCCGTCGTAGGTGTCGAAGGCGGTGCCGCGCAGCCGCAGCGTGAGCCGGCTCGGTCGCGGCTCGGGCTGGCCCGTCACGTCGAAGCGGAGCGCCACCGTGGGATCAGTGCGTAGTACACCGACATTGCCCAGGTCGACATGGTCGGAGAAGCCGACCATGCGCCCGGCGCGCCCATGGTTGACCAACAGCAGCGACAGACCCACGCGGGGAAACAGCAGGAAAATGATGGCGGTCAGCAGGAAGATCGGAATGCTGAGTGCCGAGGTGGCAGCGAGGAAGCCGCGACCCACCACGCGCCGGCTGCGCAGGATGCGTGGTACGTCGACCGGGAGGCCGGTTCGATCGCGTGCACCTTGCCGGTAGTTTCCTTCGACCTCGCGCCGCAGGTGCGAGAGCACCAGCGCCGCTGGGGCCACCATCATGAAACCGAGAAAGCAGATGCCGAAGGCAAGGCCACCGCCAAGCACGGTGCCCACCACGAAATGCAGCAGCGCCAGTACGATGATCTGCTGGTCGTGGGCGGCGCCGCGCCGGGTGAACAGGCGCAAGATCTGGAGGAAGGTGGCGAACTCGATGGCGACGTCGAGGGCGGGCTCACCGGAAAGCAGGCGTGAGCCCGAGATCAGAAACAGCACCAGCGGACCGCCGGACGCGATGTAACGCATCTGCGGCTTGTGCTGGAGCGCCTCCGAGGTAGCGATGGCGACAACGAGCCCCGCCACGGCAATGCCGCTGACGAGCGGCGACATCGAGGCGGAACACACGATGGCCAGCACGCCGAGCGACGCGAGGGTGTCGATCATGATCCGGTGGACGAGCCCGAACCGCATTACGAGGCTGCCTTCGCGGCGACGGGCTCGGCGGGTCCGGCTTCGGGCTCCGCTGCCACCAGAGCGAGATAGCGCAAGATGGCGTCGGCGCCGCTGTTGCGATCGCCGTGTACGGTGACGCCGGCCGACGACGCGAGCCGGACCAGATCCCCGCGCTTGATGTGCGCCACGGTACGGGAGGCGAGCTCGCGGATGCGGCGCTCGAAGCCGATGGTCCACTCGGTGCTGACGGTGCGGGGCGCGCGCACGTCGAGCGTGAGCTGGATGTCGGGGCGCAGATCGATGGCGCGCTCGCGCAGGACCATCTGGCCGATGGCCGCGGATTTGCGCCAATGGATGTTGCGTGGGTCCTCGCCGTCACGAAATGGTTTGAGCCCCACGTAGTCTTCGCCTTGACCGCGCCCCATCAGCGGCTCGTGTCCCAAGGTGCGCCCCGCCACGGGCGCCGCCAGGGAAACGGGGTCGATCCCTGGATAGATGATGAGGTCGCCGGCCGCAGGCAGCTCGCGCGACCTTTCGAACAGGCCGAAGGGAAAGCGCGTGGCCAAGCGAAAACCGGTGTGTAGATCGCGCCCGCGCCTGGCGGGAGTGCGACGATAGGCTGCGATCTGAGCGGAGTTGGGGCTGATCTTGAGAAAGAAGCAGCGCTTGTCGGCCGGCAGGTTCTCGCGCAGGTCTTCGACCTCGATGGCGTACGACGGCACGTTGACCTTGTGGTTGAACACCTCGATCTCGACGACGTGTGGATTGCCGACCTGCGCGCGCACGGGCAGGCGGCGCACGACGGTGAGGCCGCGGAGCGAGAACTCGCTCATGAACAGGCTGACGACGATCAGCGCCAGCAGCATGCCGAGCATCAGGTACAGCAGGTTGTTGCCCGTGTTGATGGCGGCGAAGCCCACCCCGGCGGTGATGCCGGCGAAGAACTTCCCCTCGCGCGTCAGCTTGGTGCCGTTCTTGGGGACACGCCCGGCCACATTGGCTGCGCTGCGCCGCCGGGTGTGCTCACGTTTCACGTGGTCGTGCCGCTTCGAAGCAGCTCGTTTCGGTAGCGGTGCGGGCGCGGCAGGCATGGTCATGGAGGACGCTCCCGGCGCAGGCTCAGAGCGGCACCGGAATGCGTGCCACGATCTCTCGGA
>JAYUXI010000371.1:0-3771 GCA_043753085.1 Myxococcales bacterium
GGGTGCATTTCGGTTCGCATCGCGGGGGCGGACATGCGACACCGCGAATCGTGCACGACGATTCCGTAGACGCCCCCCCGCCGCCCCCCATCACCGTGATCGAGGTGGTCTATCCCGCTGAACGAGGCGCCATTGGGCTCCGTGGCAGCCAGGAGCCGCCTTCGTGGGAAAACACCACGCAGCCCTCCGAGGTTCGGCGTGGATCTGCACCGGTGAACATCCTGCTGCAGCTCTTGTTTCCGGCCGAGATGCATTCTCCGAGCACGCAGCGGAGCTACACGTGAGCGAGCACGAACGCCCGGGCGCTGCGCCGCGGCACGCCGTGGTCGACGCGACCGTCTTGTCCAACGCCGAGAAAGCCAAGAGCCTTGCGGCAGGTGCAGCAGTGGCGGCGCTCGGCACGCTGTACGACGGCGCGCCCTTCACCAGCCACGTGGTGCCGGTAGTCGAGGCCGACGGCAGCGTGCTGTTCTTGTTCTCGGGATTGGCCGAGCACACCAAGGCGCTGCTCGCAGATGCACGCGCGTCGTTGCTGTGCGTGGACGCGCTGCGCGCAGGTGGGGATCCAAGCGCGCTGGCCCGGGTGACCCTGGTGGGCCAATGCGCTCCCGTGTCCGACGAAGAGCGTGCAATCTACACTGAGCGCTACGTGACCGCGCGTCCGCATGCCGCGCACGTGGCCACCTTCGCCGACTTCCGGCCGTACCGATTTGCGGCGCAGGAGCACGGTGGCGTGCGCTGGATCGGCGGCTTCGGCCGAGCTGCGTGGATCGACGTGCCGCAGTATCGGGCCGCGCGTATCGACGCGATCGCGGCGGCGCGCACCGTGGCCCTGCCCTTGGTCGAAGCGGCCCGAGGGCCCGTGCTGACGGCGGTGGCGCGCAGGCTGGCGGAGCTCGACGGCGCGCCCGCGGCCGAGGCGAGCGTGCAGTCGACCCAGATCCTGGCGGTGGACGCGCGCGGAGTCGACGTTCTGGTGCGCGCGCCCCAGCCGCGCGCACTTCGTCTGTCCTTCTCTGCCGCCACCACCCTCGCCGAATTGCCCGCGGCGCTGGCCGCGCTCGGCTGACCGCACCCGGCGGCGGCGCCGCCACGAATCCTGCACGCGACCAGCCGCGGTGACAGTGGCGGGCTGCAGGCCCGCCTTGCGCGTACGGAATATCCCCGGTCTACTGGCGGGATGGCATTGCGTTTCGCACGGCAGCGGGCTTGGATGCTGGGCGGCGCGCTCGTCCTGCTCGACGGGCTCGGCATGGCGTGCGGCGGCACCGACACGAGCGACGACGATCTCGTCGACGACACCGCTTCGGGCGGCGCACGGCGACCCGGCGGCGGCCCCACGTCGGGCGGCACCTTCGGCACGAGCAGCTCGTCGTCGGGCCGCAGCGGATCGAGCAGCAATGGCGGGCAGAACAGCAGCAGCGGTGGCCAGAGCGGCAGCAGCTCGAGCAGTGGCAGTGGTGGGCAGAGCAGCAGCGGCGGCGTGATCTGCGCCGACCCCGACGACGCACCGGATTTCGAGCACACACTGAGCTACACGGCCACCACCAACGCGGTCCGGCACACGGTCACGGGAGTGGTCGACGGCGAGTTCGACGTCGACTGGTACGGCTACGACATCGCGGGCTCCCCCACCACTTCCGTTTCCCTCAGCGAAGGCATCGCGGCCGAGCTTTGTGTGTTCTACCGGTGCAAGGCCGGCACGCTCACCGTCACTTGCAACGGAGGAAGTGCCAGTGCCGTCGACGAAGAGGGCAACTCCGGCTGCTGCGCCACCAGCACCGCCAGCGTCGCCGCCGCGCTCACCACGTTCATGTACTGCTCCTCTGCAGCCGACGACTCGTACACGATGATCAGCATCACCTCGAGGGCCCAGCAGTGCGTGGACTACACCGCGTACTTCGACTTCTGATTGCCCACGTGCGGCGTGTGCCGCCGGATGCGCTTGCAGTTTTTGTCGCGCAGATCGCCGCCCAAGCCGCGCGGCGATGATATTGATGTGGCAATGCGAACCAACGCGTGGGGGCTGCTTCTGGGCTCGGTCTGTTTCTTTGCGTGTGGCACCACGAACGACGAGCTGGCCGCCGGGTACACGCCCGCCGGCGCAAACGGCAGGCGAACGGAAGCGGCTGCTGCGCCGCGCGGCGATGCAGGCACCGCGGTGCGCAGCGACGCAGGCACCGCGGTGCGCAGCGACGCGGGTTTCCGCGCCGACGCGGCAGACACACCACCGCCGTCGCGGCCCACCGGTCCCGGCGCTCCGCCATCGCGCGCGTGCGCGGTCAACGCCGACAGCAACGGCTTCTTCGAGTTGCAGACGCCGAGTGCTGGAGCGGATGCGATCTCTTCCTGGGCTCGCCTGCCCGTCGGCTACGACGCCAGCACGCCCTACCCGATGGTGCTTGGCCTGCACGGCTGCGGCGACAATGCCAAGAACTTCGCCGAGTGGGCCATCGTTCCCTACGACGACCGCGCGACTCAGTCGTACGTGGCGGTGTCGGTGGGTGGGCGCGACGGCGGCTGCTGGGACGCCGCCCAAGACGAGGCCAAGGTGCTCCAAGTCTACGACGATGTACGCACGTGCTTCTACGTGCACCAGAAGAAGGTGGCCATCGCCGGCTATTCGTCGGGCGGAATGCTTGCGTACTACACAGGACTTCGGAATGCCTACCGCTTCTCCGGCATCCTCATCGAAAATTCGGGCATGAACTTCGGCGACCAAACTGGCGCCGTGCTAGCCGCCGCCGAATGGAAGCTGAACGTCGGCATCTCGGCGCACCTGCAAGATCAGTCATTCGTGATCGGAGCGGTGCGCGGTGACCGTGACCTGCTGCAGAATGCAGGTTTCCCGGTGCAGTACCGCGAGTTGGATGGGGACCACGATGGCAACAGCGGCGACTGGCACGAGTTTTTGCTGCCCAAGGTCGCCACGTTCGTGGCGCCGTAGTCCGCGGTCGGGTCGTCGGGGCTGCGTCTCGTGCTCGATACCAACGTGCTCGTGTCCGCACTGCTCGAGCCAGGCAGCGTGCCGGACTAGGCACTGGGCGCGGTGTGGTCCACCGGCGCAGTGGTTCTCTAGAGTACCAAGCCGATGCCCCGATCACCGGCAACCTGCGCGATTGTCCGATTATCCCGAAGGCCTTGGCTTCGCCGTGTGGCCGCCGGTTGCCTGGGGTGGTCTTGCTCACGCCTAGCGCGTCGAGCCGGGCTAGCCCGGCTGCGGTGGCCCGCCGAGTACCGGAAAGTGCACGAGCTCGTCGTCGTTGGCCTCGGCCACGAAGCTGTATGCATCTTGCATGCGATCCGGCGGCACCGGCAGCGTGAAGATTCCCGGCTCGGCCTGCACCACGGCCAGGGTCTCTGCCGTGAGCGCACCAGACGTCAGGCGAAACAGCCACAGCCGCAGGGTGCAGGCCGCCACCACGTCCGCGCGCAAGATGCCGCGCTCCTTGGTGGGCTCCACATCCAGCGTGGCCACGTAGCGGGGCACGTTGTCGACGCTTCGCAGTGCCGCGGCGATCTGACGGACGGTCAGCGGGCCGATCGCCTCCACCAAGCGCACCGTGGGGTCTTGCTGCCGGAACCGTTCCTGCTGGGCATACGCCAAGCGCCCGAGCGTGGCGCGGCCGAAGGCGATGACGTCGAAGACACGTGCGTCGTGCCGGGTGGCTGCGTACTGCGGCTCGGTGCAGCCCAGCGCGTCGATGCCGAGCGCCTCGAGCTCGCCCAGCACGCGTGCAATCGCCGCCGGCGACACGTCCACGACGAGCA
>JAYUXI010000372.1:0-3770 GCA_043753085.1 Myxococcales bacterium
GTGGTGGCGGCCGACTCCGACCTCGTGGACGTCGAGGCCAGGCTGCTCGCCGCCGCCCGCAAGCTCACCGCCCGGGGCGAAGTACGGCTCGTTTCGCTCGACGCGGGGGGAGCGCACTTCCTGGTCACCTCCGTGGCCAAGGCCGCCGACCGCGGCACGCTCACGACGGCCTTGCTCGGTGCGCTCCGGGATGGCGGCGTCGCGCTCGGTGGGGCAAGGATCCGGCCGTGAGCTCCATCGTTCTGCTCATGGGCCTTCTGGTGCTCTCGTACGCCGGCACTCTGCTCGCCGGCAAGAACGCCAAGGGCACGTCGTCCGGCATCGAGTTTCTCGCACTCGGGATCCTGGTGGGACCGCACGCGCTCGGCCTGGTCGAGCGTGCCGTAGTGCACGAGTTCAACCCGCTCGTGCAAACTGCACTCGGTTGGCTCGGGCTGGTGGTCGGGCTCGACTTCGGCCGCATCGGTGGGCAGCGTGTGCCCACTCGCCAGGTCGTGTTGGGGGTTTGCCTGTCTGCGCTGGCAGGCCTGGTGGTCGCCGGCGGCGTCTACGCCTTGCTGCTGTCCCTGAAAGTCCCGTACCTCGGTACCGCACAGCGCGCCCTGCTCGCCGGCGGCGCCGGAGCCGTGCTGGCGGAAACGTCGCGCTCGGCGATCGCCTGGGTCACCGCGCGCCACGCGGCGAACGGGCAACTCTCGAACCTCCTGGGCGTCATCGCCAGCGCCGACGACCTCGTGCCGATCGCAGCCGTGGGCGTCTTGTTCGCGTACGCCCCGCACGACAACGTGCGCGTGTCGATTCCGGGACCAGCCTGGGTCTTGATCACCGTGCTCATCGGCGTCACCATCGCCGTCGTCACCGCAATTCTGCTACGCGGCGCAGCTGGCTACCAGGTCTGGGGCGCGCTTGGCGGCACCGTGCTCCTCACGCTCGGCTGCACGGCGGGCTTCGGCCTGTCGCCCATGTTCGGCACCTTCGTGCTGGGCGCGATGCTGGCCGGTTTGGCCCCGAACGCGCGAGCCCTGCGGCGGCTGGTGGTGCCCACCGAACGACCCGTGGTGCTGCCCCTCCTGCTGCTCGCCGGCGCACGGCTCGACGTTCGCTACATCGCCGACACGAAGATCGTCCTGCTGGTGCTGGGGACCGCGCTGGTGCTGCGGATCGCCGCGAAGTACGGTTCGGGCTGGTTGCTTCGCCGCGCCGCCCAGTCCGCGAGAGCCGCAAGCACCCACGTCGGCCTCGGCCTGCTGTCTGCGGGGCCAATCACGGTCACGGTCGGACTCGCGGCGGCACTCCGCTTTCCGGGTCTGGTCGGCGAGGCGCTGCTGACGCTGGCGGTCGCAGCGGTCGTGGTCGGCGAGATCGTGGCGCCGCGGTCGTTGCGTCGCGAGCTCATCGCGCTCGGCGAGGCCACGCCAGAGCCCGTGCACCACAGCGTGCCGCCACCGCCACCGTCTCGTCCCGAGGACGAGCTTGCCAGCACGGCGGAGCGCTGGGCTGCGAGCGAATATCCGGCCGAGGGGCCGACCCGTTGAGCGCGCATGCCTCGAAGAAGTCACTGGGTCGGCTTGGCACGGAGCTGCTCGCGCTGCTGATGATCCTTGGTGTGATGTTCACGGCGAAGCAGTTTGCTCCGCATGTGTCGGGCGACGCGGATATCGCCTCTGCGGTGGGCCTGTTGCTGCTCGCGGGCACCCTGATGAGCGAGTTGCTCTCGGTGTTCAAGCTGCCGCACCTCACCGGCTACATCGCCGCCGGGCTCGTGGTGGGCCCGTACGTGCTCAAGCTGATCGATCAAGAAACCGTCGAGCGGCTCTCGCCGGTCAACACGCTGGCACTCGCGCTGATCGCCTTCGCCGGCGGCGCCGAGCTGAAGCTCGAGCTGCTGAAAAAAGTCTTTCGCAGCCTCAGCATCGCCACGGCACTGCAGACGCTGATCGTGTTCGTGACCATGAGTGGCGTCTTCTACGCGTGCCGTCCGTACATCGGCTTCATGCGCCCGTTCGGTCCCGCCGCCGCACTCGGCGTCGCGCTACTCTGGGGCGTCATCGCGGTGAGCCGCAGCCCGTCGGCCACGCTCGGCGTGCTCGCGCAAACGCGGGCCAAGGGTCCGATCACCAGCTTCTGCGTCGCCTTCGTGATGGCCTCCGACGTGGTGGTCGTGGTGCTGCTCGCAGCGGTGATGTCGGTGGCCAAACCGCTGGTGGACCCGGACGGCCAGTTCACGGCGGCGGCGCTCAAAGCGCTCGGCCACGACTTGCTCGGCACCGTCTCGGTGGGCACCACGCTCGGACTCATCTTGGCCGTGTACCTGCGCTTCGTCGGCAAGCAGCTACTCGTGGTCCTCGTGGCGCTCGGCTTCGGTGCCACCGAGGTCCTTCACTACCTCGGCTTCGAGCCGCTGCTGGCGTTCCTGGTCGCCGGCGCCGTGGTGCAGAACCTGTCGAAGCAAGGCGACGTCTTTTTGCACGCCATCGAAGAAACCTCCGGCGTGATCTACGTGGTCTTCTTCGCCAGCGCCGGCGCGCACTTGAAGGTGCCGCTGCTTGCCGAGCTGTGGCCGATCGCGCTCACGCTGGCGGGGGCGCGCGCGCTGTTCACGTTCGTCACCGCCAAGCTATCGAGCCGGATCGCCGGCGACGAGCCGATGGTCGCCAGGTGGGCCTGGGCGTCGCTGGTCTCGCAGGCCGGCCTGACCCTCGGCATCGCAGGCATCATCGGCCGGGAATTCCCCGCCATCGGCGCACAGCTAGGCGCGCTCGCCATCGCCACGGTGGCCGTGAACGAGGTGGTCGGGCCGATCTTGTTCAAGCTCGCACTCGACCGCTCGGGCGAAAGCCAGTCCGAGCGCGCGCTCGACGACGAGGAAGCGGCCACCCGCCCGGCCGTGGTTGGCCCTTGACGGGCGCCAAGCACCGAGTAGAACGCGGCTCTCGCTCTTTCGGCGTGGAGCCTCGGCTCCTGAGCTTCTCCCTCGGAGCTCACCTTCCATGAAGAAGGCCGCTACCAGGAGCGCGTGCACTCTGCACATACCATGCGCCCATCCACCCATCTGAGCACTCGCTCGCGGGATGGGCATCTCCTTCGAGGGAAGTAGGACACGACATGAACCAGAACCCCGGCCTGTTCGGCAAAAAGATCGGCTTCACGCAGTTTTTCGACACCAAGGGCGACGTCAAGCGCGCCACCGTGATCGACACCACCGGCCTCACGGTCGTGGGCAAGCGCACCCAGGAAAAAGACGGCTACGTCGCGCTGATCTTCGGCATCGAAGACGCGAAAGACAAGCACCTGAACCGCGCGCAGAAAGTCGCCTTCGAGAAAGCCGGCGTCAAAGCCAAGCGCACCGTGCGCGAGCTGCGCTGCACCGAGGAGTTCTCGGGCAAGTTCGAGATCGGCGCCGAGGTGAAGCTCGACCAGTTCTTCACCGAAGGCCAGAAGGTCGACGTGAAGGGCCTCACCCGCGGTCGCGGCTTCTCCGGCGTCATGCGCCGCTGGAACTTCAAGGGCCAAACCCAGACTCACGGCACCCACGAGTACCGCCGTCACGGTGGCTCGATCGGTACCAACATGACCCCCGGTCGCACCTTGCCGAACCTGAAGATGCCCGGTCACTACGGCAACGAGACCTGCAGCATCCTGAGCCTCGTCGTGGTCAAGGTCGACGTCGAGAAGAACCTGCTCTTCATCGACGGCGGCGTGCCCGGCTCGAAGAACAAGGTCGTCCTCATCCGCACCGCGGTGAAGACCAACGTCCGCAAGGCCCGCTG
>JAYUXI010000373.1:0-9150 GCA_043753085.1 Myxococcales bacterium
GGCAACACCTTGCAGTATGCAGGCGGTCCGTTCGGTGGCACGGCAAGCGACATCAAGATCCAGCCGGAAGGACGCGTGTTCGTGCCGCTGCACCGGCGCTTGACCTGGGCCACCCGCGCCACCGTCGGGTTCCTGCTCCCGTTCAATTACGGCCAGGCCATCCGCAACCCGCCCAAATCCAGCGATCCTGCCGATGCCACCGCCGACCAGATACGCGACTACCAGGTCACGTTTTTCCGAGGCTTTTTCTCCGGGGGGCCGTCGTCCAACCGCGGATATCCGGTTCGCGGCGTGGGCCCCTACGACAACGTGCCGTTCCTCACGCCCGCGGCCGCGGCCGGAGCCGCCTTCAATTGCAACGCCGCCAACGCCGACGCCCTCTCCCGCTGCGTGACACCCACCGGCGGTTTTACGCTATGGGAGCTCTCCACGGAGCTCCGCTTCCAGATCACCAAGGATCTGTCGATCGCCACGTTCTGCGACGCCAGCGATGTGTCTCGCCGGACTTTCGACATTCGTGTATCCTACCTGCACTTGTCGTGCGGCCCAGGGGTTCGCTACGACACGCCGGTGGGACCCATTCGCGCCGACATCGGCGTGCGCATCCCGGGTGCGCAGGTTCCGGGGGGCAAATCCAACGAAGAGCACGTGCCGGTGCCGCTCCTGGGGTTGCCCGTCGCGCTCGCCGTGGGCATCGGTGAGGCGTATTGAATGACTACGATGGCCGAGCCCGAGGTCCGCGCCAGAGCAAAGCGCAAGCTCGCCTTCGCCATACCCATCTGGGTCGGCAAAGGCCTGGGGACGCTGCTGCTGTTCGTGATCGCGGTGGTGGGCGCCATCGTGTTTCATCTCGACCACCCGCTCGCGCGCAAGGTAGCGGTGACCCGCGTCAACCAGCTGCTTGCCAGCCTGTTCATGGGCACCATCGAGATCCAGAAGCTCGACCACATCGGACTGGTCGGTGCGTCCGGCGCAACGGCGGTGCTACGCGATCCGGAGGGCGTGACGGTGCTCACGGCCGAGAACGTGTCTGCCCGCCTGAACGTGGGCACGCTCGTGCGCGGCCTCTCCGGCGCCATTCGCATCACCCTGGCCGACGTGCACGTAGAAAAGGCCAGCGTGCTGCTCGCGCAGAACGACAAGGGCGAGCTGCGCATCGCCAACGCGTTCTTGCTGCGCGATCCCACTCCCCCCACGAACGAGCCTTCGACGTTCCACCTCGAGATCCAAGCGGGTCTCGTCGACGAGCTGCACGTCGAAAACGAGCTCGGGGTCAAGGCCACGGCCGACCTTCGGCACCTTGGCGTGGGCGTGCAAGTCCACCCCGAGCGCGTCACCGTCGCGCTCGACCACGCCGGCATCCGCACCCACGGTCTTCCAGGGGCCGGCCCTGCCGGCGCAGACCTCGACGGCTTTTTGGCCGCCACGCTGACACTGCCGGCTACGAGCGGCCAGTCGCTCGGTTTGCACGCAGCCATCCAGGGTACCGCGGGCAGCCTCCCGCTCGACCTGATTGCCGAGCTCGACGGGATGAACCTGCGGGCCGACGTGCGCGCCCACGACCTCACCGGTGAGCGCCTCCGTACGCTGGTGCCACAGCTGCCGCGGGCCGTTCCGGTCGATGTTCACGTGTTCGCGCACGGACGCATCGCCAAGGAGGCGCCCACCGATCCCACGCCGTCCCTGCACGCCGTGGTGCACGCAGAAGCGGCCTCGGCCCGGATCGTCACGTTCGCCACGCTCACCTTGCACGACGGCACGGACGGACTCGCGGCTCCCACCTTGTCGGCCGTGGCCCGCGCCGAGCACGTGGATCTGTCGGAGATTCTGCCGGCCGGCCCACCCAGCCGCCTCGGGGCAGAGGTCCACGCCAACGTCACGTTGGGCGCGCCGCTTGCGGGCGACTTCGACGCCTTCGTGCTCGAGGGCGAGATCCAGGGCCAGCCCATTCCGAGCGCGAAGTTGCAAGGCACGTTCGTCGACCAGGACGTTCTCGTGAAGGGCACGATCCACGAGCCGGGGGCACCGCTTTCGCTCACTGCGTCACTCGAGCGCGGCGAGATCGTTAAGTTTTCAGTGCAGACTCCACCGATCGATCTGGCCTCCCAGCGGCGCATTCCGCGTGGACTCGCCTCCGGCCGGGCCAGCATCAAGGCCGACGGGCAGCTGCGCCTCTCGACCATGGCGATCTCGGCAAAGGCTCGCGTCGATGGCGTCGCCGTGGCCAGCAAGGGCGCCTCCGCCGAGACCATGGCGATCGACGTGATCGCCGTTGGCACCGTGAGTGATCCCGAGCTCGACGTGCACGCGGAAGGCACCGGCGTCGTGGCTCCCAACGGCATGCACGTGCGCAGAGTCGTGGCCAGTACGCGCATCGACGGGTTGCCGTCGCCCACCCTTCACGACGTCGCCGTCTCGCTCGACGGCGAGCACTCGCTCATCAAGATCCAGGCCAAGTCCGTGGCGTTGCAAAACGGCTTCGCCGTGAGCGGCGTCAAGATCGAAGGGTTCGGTCAGCCGCTCGAGGCCGAGCTCTC
Organism: Myxococcales bacterium; assembly: GCA_043753085.1. Lineage (GTDB taxonomy): Bacteria > Myxococcota_A > Polyangia > Polyangiales > Polyangiaceae > JAYUXI01. The sequence continues at coordinate 2,538 of JAYUXI010000373.1, forward strand.
CATGCACGGTCAACGCCTCGTGATCAAGCTGCATGCTGCAGACATCGACCTCACGTCGCTCGGGCATTTTCTCTCCTCGCACGCGCCAGCGGCCGCGCTGGAGGCGGTCCAAGGTACCGTGGCCGACCCACGGCAGGCGGGCGTGGTGCGCGCGCCGCACCCGCCCAGCAAGGCCGGCGTGCAGTACCCCAACGCGCTGCCCGTCACCGGGCGCGTTGCGCTCGACGTGGACATCGTGGTCGAAGGCCGCGCGATCGACGGCCACGCCGACGTGGACGCCCACGAGCTGGCCGGCTTCGGCTTCACGAAGGCGCGCGTCACGCTCAAGGGGCAGTTCCGGGGCAGAACCACCGACCTGGCGATTGCCGCCAACGCCCCACCGTTCGGCCAGGTGAGCGCCGTGATCGAGCAGATTCAGCCGGACGGCAACGTGCTCGAGGCGGCCAGCTGGAAGCGTGCCACGTTCCAGCTCGACGCCAAGGGCAACGCGAACCTCGCCACCGTGCGCGACTTCCAGCCCGACTTGCCCTTGTCCGAGTTGCTCGGAACCGTGCAGTTCGACGCGAAGGCGACGCGCAACCACGCCGACAAGCTGCCTGAAGCGACGCTGCATCTGCGTACCGAAAAACTGGAGGTGGCGGCGGGCGCCGACCTCGTATCACGCGACGTGAACCTCGACCTGGTGCTGGCCCTGCTCGAAGGCAGAGTCACCGTCGACCTCGCCGCCAACGACTCGAAAGGCGCGCTCGTGCGCGTGCAAGCCGCTACCGACGTGCCCGCTGCAATTCCCGGCTCGGTGGCAGAGCTGGCCGACCACCCGCTCGACGTGCAGGTTCACGTGCCGCGGCGCCCCATCGCGCAGCTGCCCCCGTCGCTCGGCCTGGGCGCCCTGCCGGGACGCGTGCAGCTTGCACTCTCTGCCTGGGGCACCCTTCGCGAGCCACGCTTCGCGCTGGACTTCGACGTTCGCGGCGTCTCGCCTGCCGGCACGTCCACCACCAGCACGGAGCTGCGCGAGATGACTCGCGCCCGGGCCGTGAAAGCCGGGCTCACCCCCGTGGCGCGGCGGGCGGCGCGGGCTCAGCAGGGGCCCGTGGTCGACGCACTGATTCGCGCGAGTTACGACGGCACGGTGGCACGTGCCTCGTTCATGGCAAGCTCGGAGGGCCGCAGCATGCTCGACGCCCAGGTGCTACTTCGAGCAAAGATCCGCGAGTTGTTTTCCAAGGGCAACGGCGATCCGGTGCAGGCCTCGTTCTGGAATCGAGAGTGGGACGCCTCGGCGCGGGTGGCGGCCGACGAGCTGCCGGTCGAGTGGATTCCAGTTCTGGGTGACAGCGGTCTGAGCGGCCGGCTCGGCGGCGAGCTCGTGATCGACGGCTACCACAAGGACGCCGCACTGAAGGGCGCCTTCCGGATCGCCGACTTGCGGTCGGGCCGCGTCCGCTACAAGAACGCCCGCGTCGACGTCCAGGCCGACGACCGGCACGCCTCGGCGAAGGTGGTGATAGACCAGGAGGGCGGTAACCTGCAGCTCGTGGCCGACGCCGGCGTGCAGTGGGGCAAGCGTCCTTTCCCGGTGCTCACGAAGGACGAAACCCTTCGCATCGCGCTCGATGCCCACCGGTTTCGGGTGGCCGCCATCCAGCCGTTCGTGTCGAACTACCTGCAGCAGCTCGATGGCTATCTCGACGCCGACCTCGACGTCGAGGTGAAGCCGCACACGCAGTCCTTCAGCACCAAGGGGCAGGTCGTGTTCTCCGAAGGCACCGTGCAGACCCCGTTCGTCGCCGACGAGTTCCATGATGTGGCGTTCCGCATCGTGGTCACACCCGACGGCACCGCCAAGCTCGAGAACTTCGTCGCGCATCCGGTCGAGGGCGAGATCCAAGGCAGAGCCGCGGCCCACTTTGCCGGCATCGAGTTCAAAACGGCGGAAGCCAGCTTCGTGATCCCGAAGCGCAAAAGCATCGAGCTGGCGGTCGCCGGCCTGTCCCTCGGACAGGTGTATGGTACAGTAAAGGTGGCGGCGAACCTGCGTCAGAGCACGATCAAGGGCGTCGACGGCAAGCTGCTCCAAGGCTTGGTCGTCGACATCGACATCCCGAAGCTCAACGCGGAGCTGCCGGGCCTTCCCGCCACCAACGTGCAAGAGCTCGGTCCGCTCGATGACGTGCGGGTGGGTACGATGCGCGGCGGTCGTTTCGTGACGCTCCCGCTCGACGGCGCCGACTTGCAAGCCGTCGAGGAGGACTCGGCGGCGGTCGCGACCTCGGTTCCTACGGTGCTCCAGATCAACGTGGGCAACCTGGACTTTGCCGTCGGAAGTCTCGCCAAGGTCAGTATCGGCGGCAAACCGAAGGTCACCTTGGGCGATGTCGCCGAGGTCGACGGACAGATCCATGTCAAGGGCGGCTGGATCGACGTGCAGGGCAAGAAGTTCACGGTCGAGAGCGGCGTGGTCACGTTCGCCGGCACCGATCCCAGCAACCCGATCGTCGTGGCGCGCGCGGCCTGGGTCGCCCAAGATCAAACCCGGGTCATCGCCGAGTACATTGGCCCCGTGAAGACCGGCAAGATCGAGTTGCGCTCCGAGCCGCCGCGCCCGAAGAACGAGGTGCTCGCTTTGGTGTTGTTCGGCAATGCCGACGGCATGGGCGCCGGCCCTTCGAGCGGTCAGTCGGGCACCTCGCAGGCGGGCGTGGCCGTTGCGGGCGGCGCCGCCACCGAAGGGCTGGGCCAAGCTGTCAGCGGCCTCACCGGACTCAATGCGCAGGCGCGCATCGATACGTCGACGACGAACCCGCGTCCCGAGATCGAGGTGCAGGTGGCGAAGAACGTCTCGGTGGGCTTCCAGACCGTCCTCGGCACGCCCCCCGTCAGCCAGCCCGACACCAGCTACGGCAAGTTCTCCTGGCAGTTCGCATCGCATTGGTCGCTCATCACCACCATCGGCAACAAGTACTCGTCACTGCTCGACGCCATCTGGCGGTACCGCTACTGAAGCGACACGGGTCCTCACTTTTCCTGCGCGGCGGGAAGAATACCCGGGGCGTATGGGTTGCAACGCACGTGCGAAAAATCTCGACTCCACCGGGCGTCATGACTACCGCTCTGCGCATGACGAAGCTCCCGCATCGCTGGGTCCCCCTGGCGTTCTCGCTCGCAGCGCTCTTCGCCACGGTGGGGCTCTCGGCCTGCAAACCGGGCAAGACCAACGCCACTCCGGATCACGTGTCGCCTCCTGCGCAGGACACGCTGCCGAGCGAGACCGAGCCGCCGGTCACGCCGGTCGTGCCGCTCACGCCGGGCGCGCGCACCGAAGACGAGAAGAACACGGTGTCGGTCTTCCGCGAGCTCGCGCCGGCCACGGTCTTCGTCACGCAGACCCGCGTCGTCGCGGACATGTGGGGCGCCTCGGAAGAAGTGCCCGCAGGCTCGGGCTCCGGCTTCGTCTGGGACAAGCTAGGCCACATCGTCACCAACTTCCACGTCATCAAAGACGGCAAATCGCTGAGTGTCACCTTCCAGGGCCAGAAGACCTTTCCGGCCCGCATCGTCGGCGCAGACCCCCGCAAGGACATCGCCGTGCTCAAGGTCGATGCGCCGGCGGAGCTCCTGATCCCGGTCACTACACCCAAGGTGATGCAGCTCGAGGTCGGCCAGAAGACCATCGCCATCGGCAACCCGTTCGCGCTCGATCACACGCTCACCACGGGTGTCATCTCGGCACTCGGCCGTCAGGTCGACGGCATCGGTGGCGTCACCATCCGCGAAATGATCCAGACCGACGCTGCCATCAATCCCGGCAACTCGGGCGGCCCGCTGCTCGACTCTTCGGGTCAGCTGATCGGCATGAACACCATGATCTACTCGAAGTCGGGCGGCTCGGCGGGCATCGGGTTCGCGGTGCCGGTCAACGCCATCGCCCGCGCCGTACCGCAGATCATCAAGACCGGACACGCCGAGCAGCTCGGGCTCGGCATCCAGATCGATACGCAGGGCCGCATCAACCGCAGCCTGCGCATCGCGGGCGTGGTCGTGGTCGCCGTGCCGAAAGACAGCCCCGCGGCCAGCTCCGGCCTGCAAGGCCTGAAGGACACGCCGCGTGGTGTGGCGCTGGGCGACGTCATCGTCGGCATCGACGAGGTCAAGGTCGACACCTACGACGATTTGTACAATGCACTCGATCGGCGAACCGCCGGCGACACGGTCAACGTCAAGGTCAAGCGCGCCGACACCGTCGTCACGCTGCCGATGAAGGTCTCGGTGCTGAACTAGCCTTCACGCCTTGGCGGCGCGAGCAGCTTTCAATTTGGCGAGCGCTCCCCGGGGTGCTCGCTTTCGTGCGTCTGGGCCCAAGATCGTTCCACGACAGGACGGCGTGCCGCAGCGGCACTCGTAGGTGCGCAGCGACTCCTCGGTGATGTCGCCGTCGAGGTCGTAGTTGTAGTCGTAGGTCAGCTCCTCGCCCTCGCGGACCTTGCGCCGGGCGAGAATGTACACGCGTCCGCGCACGACCTCCGTCTCACAATTGGGCGCACAACTGTGATTGAAATAGCGCGCATCGTTGCCGTCCCGGTTTCCATCGATGCAGGTGCGCGCAGAGACGGTGAACAGAAACGTGTGATGCCGGCGCATCGACGTGTCGTCGTAACGGCGGGCGGCCTCGGCCTGCGAGACGCGCTGCCCCGCGTACTCGACGAGGCGCTCGCCCTTGGCGACGGGCGCCGCGGCGAAGGCGCCCTTGCCCTGGATCCCGGAGCGCTTGACGACGAAGGCGGGCGGTTGCGAAGTCTTCTTCGCAGGAACGGCGTTGCGCATGGACTTTGGAAGCATCGTGGCTCACTTGCCAGGGCCTGGCAAGGGACTTACCTCTCCGCCGCGACCTGGTGTATCTGGCCATTTCGCGCCCACTGGAACTCGGGCAAGCCGGCAGTGTTGCCGAAATGCACGAATCTTGAACCGTGAGCCGACCCTGGGGTACAACCTCGCCGGCAACACTTAGGGTCATCGCGATTTTGCGCTTTTGCTGCATCGCTGATGGCTTTGTACTTTGACCACTCACCACTGGATGGATCATGAAGATTAGAAACGTCCTGGGTAGCCTGGGTCTCCTTGCTGGCATCGCTGCCACGAGCGGGACAGCCGCTGCACAGACAAAGGGCTTTACCGTCAACCGCTTCGAACCGTCCGAGCGCGGCAGCGAATGGTTCATGCTGGAATCGCTCGACTTCCGAGGCAAGGCGCGCCCGGTCATCGGAGTCGTGGGCGATTACATGTATCGGCCCTTCGTGCTGCGGCGCGATCCGAGCGACACCGATCGCATCACCAACTCGGTCGTCCGCAACGTTTTCACCCTTCACCCTGGCTTCAGCTTCGTGCTGGCAAAGCGCCTGCGTCTCGCCGGTAGCTTGCCGATCGTGATGTTCCAGGACCGCGGCGTGCTCCAGCCAAACCCGAACATCGTTCGTCCGCTCCGCAACGACCAGGCCATCGGCGACGTGCGCTTGGGCATGGACTTCCGGGTCCTCGGCGGTGAGTTCAATACGCCCTTCCGCCTCGCCCTCGGCGGTCAGGTTTGGCTCCCCACCGGCAGCCGCGACAACTACACCAGCGACGGCAGCACGCGCGTGGCGCCGCGCCTCTTGATGGCCGGCGACATCGGCAGCGACGACGTCGCCTTCACCTACGCCGTGAAGGGCGGGGTCATGTTCCGCACCAACTCGGGACGGCAGACCGTCGGCAACGGCCGCCTCGGCCACGAGCTACAGCTCGCCGGCGCAGTCGGTCTTCGCCTCGGCAAGCGCCTGGTGATCGGTCCGGAGTGGTTCATGAATACGACCGTCTCCGGTCTCGAAGGAGACAGGGTGTTCGGCCGCGAAGAGACCGCCATGGAGTGGCTCGGTGGCTTCCACTACACCCTGCCCGCGGACTTCCGCATCGGCGGCGGTGCAGGTACTGGAATCACCAAAGGCTACGGCAACCCAGAGGTCCGCGTGCTCGCGAACCTCGAGTTCATGCCGCGCGCCGACAAGAAAGATGGCTGCGACGACCGCGACGCCGACGGCGTCTGCGACAAGGAAGACAGCTGCCCCGACGTGCAAGGTGCACGCAGCAACAATCCGCAAACCAACGGCTGCCCGCCCGACCGTGACAACGACGGCGTGTACGATTCCGAAGACGCCTGCGTCGACATCCCCGGCCAGAAGACTTCGGACCCGAAGACCAACGGCTGTCCGCCCGACAAGGACGGCGACGGCATCTTCGACACCGCCGACGCCTGTGTGGACGTTCCCGGCGTGAAGTCGGACGATCCGGCGAAGAACGGCTGCCCGCCCGACTCCGACGGCGACGGCATCACCGACAACCTCGACGCCTGCCCGGACAAGCCTGGCATCAAGACCGACGATCCGAAGACCAACGGTTGCCCGGATCCGGACCGCGACAAGGACGGCGTCATGAACGATGCCGACGCCTGCCCCGACGAGCCCGGCAAGGCCGACCCGGATCCGAAGAAGAACGGCTGCCCGAAGGCCTTCGTCAAGGACGGCCAGATCCGCATCCTCGACCAGGTCAAGTTCAAGTACAACTCGGCCGCGATCGAAGCGGG
>JAYUXI010000374.1:0-3760 GCA_043753085.1 Myxococcales bacterium
GGCCTACCGCGGCGAAGCGTGGATGCAGGAGCCGTGTCGCAGCTGCGCGCGGCGCGAGCACGACTTCGGCGGCTGCCGGTGCCAGGCGTTCGCGCTCACGGGCAACGCGGCGGCCACCGATCCGTCGTGCGCGCTGGCGCCGTCGCACGAGCTGGTGGCCGACGCGGTCTCGGGGGCCGGACAGGGGCTGGTGTCGATCCGCCGCCGCAGCTGATGGTGCCGGTGTGCGCTGCGCGGCGCTCCGCGCGCAAGGGGCGTGCGAACCGCATGTCTTCGTTCTCGAGGCCTTCGAACGGCACGGAGAGCTCGGCGTCGTCGACGTGAAATCCCCGCAGCAGCGCGCCGCGATCCGGGTCGAGGTGTACCACCAGTCCGCGCTCCGACGTGAGCCACCGCACGTCGCGGATGGGTTCGTTCCAGGTGCGCAACACCTCGCCGCTCGTCGAGTCGAGGATCTGCAGCGATTCGAAGCCGCCTCGGGGCAGCAGGCTTCCGAACAGCACCTTGGTCCGGCATGGGCACGCGCAGCTGCATGTCGGCCCCGAAGCCGACGTACACGGGGAACCCGAACTCGACGGGCCCGTCCCCGCTGTCCGCGGTCGACGCGGCTTTGCGCGAGCTCCTTGCCTCGAAGAAGTCGGCGTGAGCGCCGAGATGTACTTCTGGCTTCTCTGCGTGCATGGCGAGGCGCCGTCGAAAACTGGATTGCCCGCCGTGGGTCTCCGGCGCGTGGACATTCGAAGCCTGTACTATAGTTCCGTATCGCGCAAATCGCGAAGTATAGTTCTGCATCGTCCACGCTGACGTGCGCACGCGCACGCTCCCGCCGTGGAACGTCTATTCGGTTCCCGAGCCCTCCATCGCCGTATTCGACGGTCTCCTCTCTGCGCTCACCTGGACTCCGAGGCACGCCAGCTTCGCGGCGTGAACGTCACAGTGGTGCACCAGCTGCTCGACCCAGAAGGCATGGCTGGCGTGCGTCTGCGCGCGTGGAACCGGGTGGGTGCTCGCCCCGTCTGACGCCGATCCGCTGTCTTTGAGGCTCGAGGACCCGAGCGGCACGCTCTTGCTCGACGCCCGTGAAGCGGCGGAGGTGCGCGTGCGAGAGCTCGAAGAGCAGCTGGCCCGCGCTTCGAAGTAAGGGTGGCGCGCGCACGACTGGGAGCGGGCGGACGCTCCCGGCGAGCGACGCGGCAAGCTGCTGCACACGACCTCCGGAGCCTTCACATCGCGTCGAGCATCGACCCATTGCGCTGCGGCCGGCGGCGACGACGACAGCGGCGTGTCTCGTATCGTCGCCGCGAAGCGCGCGTGGGCGACCATGCGCGGCGGCGCTCCGGCGGATGCGCAGTCGCTGTGGATCTCGAGCGACGGCGATCTCACCGGCATTCTGCCAGCTGGCGCAGACGGCCCGTGGCTGGAAGACGAGGGGGACGTGAGCTCGTGCCGATGTTCGTCGGAACGCCGCTGACGGTTCAGGACAGGCGAGTAGGCCGAGACCGAAGCGCGTGGATGCCATGGCGTCAGGGCGCGGTCGCGAGACAGGCGCCCTGCCGGAACGTCGCGAGCGCGCTGGTGCCGAGGGACGGTGCCAGCATGTCGACGTCGCCGTCGCCGTCGAAGTCACCCAATGCGAATGTGTTGTTCTGCCCCCCGACTCCGTACGCGAGGGGACTCGCCAACGCGCCGTCGGCCTGTCCGTAGAGCACCTGCACGCCCCGCGTTTGGTAGTGCGTGATCAGATCCGCGCGTCCGTCGGAGTTGAGGTCGGCCATATCGACGAGGCCCCACGGCTCCAGGATCGTCCCTGACGATGCGGCACCAAAAGTGCCATCGCCATTGCCCAAGCTAACGCGTGCCACCAGGGCACCGGCCGCGCCAGCGGCACCGGCTACGAGATCGAGACGACCATCGCCGTTCACGTCCCCAACCGTGAGCGCGAAAGCGCCCGTGCCCATCTGGATCGTCGCGGACGTTGCGATGCCACGCTCACGACGACCTCTCGCGAGCAACGCGTTGCCATCCGGGCTGGATGCCACGAGGTCGTCCAAGCCATCGTCGTTCACGTCGCCCGCCGCGAGAATGGTCGAGGGCATTCCCGACACGTTGACGAACGGAGACAGCCCGCTGGGCGAGCCGTACGCGAGCAATACGCCTTGCGGAGTGCGCACCGCGACGTCGTCGAAGTAGTCGCCGTCGTAGTCCCCGCGAAGCATCTGAGAAGGCAGCCCGGCAAAGGATTGGACCGCTGCGGAGAGGAAAGCACCCAGCCCATCGCCCCGATACCAGTGGAGGTCGTAGGCACCGCCGGACTTGGAGCGCGCAGCGAGCAGGTCGGCGTGGCCATCGCCATCGATGTCGCCGGGGACGACACCGTAGAATATGCCGCTCGGAGGCGTCAGCGTGACGACGCGCGGTACGGCGCCCGCCACGTGACCGAACAGCACGGTGAGTCGGTGGTACACGTCCACGTAGGCCGCATCGAGGGAGCCATCGTGGTCGAAGTCGGCCGTAGCCATGCTCCGACTGTTGGCCCCCGGAGCACTCGTAACGGCCTCCGCACCGATCAAGCCACCAGCACCGTCGCCGAGTAGCAGGCCGATGCTCTGGATCGAATACGTCAGCACGTCGAGATCCCCATCTCCATCGATGTCGGCGACGACGGGCGGGCTCTGGACGACGTCGGCGTTGTAGTAGCGGGGCAGGCCGAACAGACCAGCCCCATCGCCCGGCAGCAGCGCCAGGCGATGACTGTTCGCCTGCCAACCAAGGAGGTCGGCTCGTCCATCGCCGGTCACGTCCGCCGCCACCATCGGCAGCAGCGCGGCCATGGGCACGGAGAACGGCGCGCCGAACGTAGCGTCCCCGTTGCCGCGTAAGACCCTTGTCACGGCGCTGGAGCCGAGGGCGAGGTCCACGCGTCCGTCCCCGTCGAAGTCAGCCGCTGCCAGAACCTCTTCACCTCCGAGCGCACGAGGGGTGCGTACGGACGCCGCAAACGTACCGTCCCCCACGCCGCGATGCACCGCAAGGTACGCGGGAAAACCGAGACCCCGCACCGTGATGTCGACCGTGCCGTCACCATCGAAGTCCGCGAGCACGGCCGACGGACCCGTGCCGTCCAGTGGGTACGAAGTGCCGACCCCCAATACGCCATCCTCGTCGACCGTGTGTACGCGCAGCTGGTTGGTTTGAGAAAACACCAGTACCTCGTTGCGTCCGTCCTCGTCGAGGTCCGCCATCATCACCTGTCCGGGGTTCTCGCTGGCAACGTCATCGGAGAAGGAGAAGGAGCCATCGCCTGCCCCTCGGTAGAGGAATGCTTCGCTGGAATGCACCAACACGACATCCTGATGCCCGTCCCCGTCGAAGTCCGTGGCGACCATGCGCCCGTAGATGGGCTGTCCAACCAGGGGCACCGCCAATCTTCGTTCGAAGGTGGCAGAGCCGCGCTGCACGAACGTGCGCAGCTCGTACGAGGACTGCCCGTTACGCAGGATGGCGGCAACGTCGAGGAGACCATCTTCGTCGAAGTCGGCGCTCACGAAGCCGAAAGTCGATGAGGGGACCGCCGCCGGCGGGCCAGGCAACGAGACGGGGCCGCTGCAGGCCGGCAGCTTGAAACGTACTTCCGCGCGCAGGTCCACACCGCCATCCGTCAAGCGGACCACCTTGGTCTCGGCCTGGGTAGACGTCCACGCCGTGGTGAACGCGCCGCTCGGGTCCGTGAGACCGGCGACTGGAGCAAGTGTGTTGGCGC
>JAYUXI010000375.1:0-9138 GCA_043753085.1 Myxococcales bacterium
CGCTGGCGGGCGTCGTAGAGCGGCGCGGGCGCGTAGCGCTCGTCATCGACACGCGCATCGCGGTTCAGCGGGCGTGCCGACGCGAGCCTGTCGTTGAGCCCCATCGAGCCCATCGACGGGTAGCTACCCGGGCGGAGAATTGCGCAGCGGTCGGTGAATCGACGATCTTCGCAAACCTCCCAGCGCTCTCCGCGGACGTCGACCGTCGAAACATGGTCGTTGAAGCCGGCGCGGTTCAGATTCCTGAGCGGGCTTGCGCTGCTGAACGATTCGCCCCGAAAGCCCGGGTCTTCATAGCGCGTGATGTCGGCCGCTGCGCTGCCGGCAAGTACGGCAGCCGCGATCGCGGTCGCGCATCTCGGTGTGCTTTTCACAACGTGCCCTGGTTGGAGGTCGGGTGCCATGAAGTGTCCGCTGGATTGCGCCCGCCGATTCAATTGCACTCGCACATAGCGTTCGTAGTTGGCACCGTTCGAAGTGGCCCCGGGTAAGGCCCTCGGCGCCCGGCCCGGCATCCGCGAAATGACATAGCTGCCGCGCTTCAGACAGAGCTTCCCGCTGCTTTTGCGAACCTTGTCGCACGAGGTGTCGCAAGGTACCGCGCGCCGCCCCGAACGGCATAGTCCCGGGTCAGTGGACGAGGCGCCTCGCTCGAGGATGCATCCGGGCTGAGCAACCCGCGCGACTCGCGCCGAGCGCCGAGCGACGCGTGAGGCGCGTAGGTAAATCAAGCGAGTTTTCGGTGGAAGGCCCTGAACCCGTACCGGCCGGTGTACTGCAGTTCGGGTCTGCGGGCGGTCTGACCGTAGCGCGCTTGCGACGCGCGCCGAGGGCGAGCGCCAGGACCGCGAGCCACGCGCCCGAAGCAGACGCAGAGCCCGCGGCGTTGCAGCCACCGGGATCGCCGAACTCCGGCTCTTCGCGCTGCAGCGGCGCGGTGCCGTCGTCGTCGTCGCCTTCTTCTGCGACGCCGCCGTCGGCTCTCGGGGGTCGACTGCCCGAGCTGCTGCCGCCTTGGCTCGTGCCCGAAGAGCCGGTAGCTGGAACGTCGGTGCAGCACTGCACGTCGGCTGCACCGGGGCAGAAGCCGGGCGTGGACGTTCCGCCGAGATCTGCGCAGGCGCCGGTGGAGATGCATTCGCCGATGGCGCCCGTGTCGTCGACCGTGCATACGTCGCCACCGCCGCTGGACGAAGACGAGCTGCTGCTCGTGCCCGGCTCCGTGTTGCCGAAGCGATCGAGGACGCTTTGTGCATACGCCACGCGATTTCCCATCGAGCAGGCCGGGCAGCCTTCATACTTGTTCTTGAAGACGGTGACCGCGGTGGTCAGCGTGGTCGCGTCTTCGAGCGGCGCGAGGACGTAGCCGGGGAACGTCGTGAGCTCGAACCAGATGAACTTGAGCTGCAGATCGAGGGTCTAGGCGACCTGCCCCTGCTCGGCGGCGTAGTCGACGACGTTGTCACCGGGGGTGGTGTCCCAACGCGCGCCAGCCGACCATTGCGCGATGCCGCGTCCGGGACCACCGCCGATCTGGTGGATGGTGGGATCGAGGCCGGACTCCGCGTCGAGGTTGCCGACGATCCCCGCGCTCTGGATGTCGGTCAGGCCTTTGAGCCGAAAAAAGTCGAACGCGGGCTTTTCGTTCGGGAAGGTCTGCAGGGCCTGCGTGGTTTCGTCGACGGCTTCGGTGCCGGTGTCCTCGGTGTCGGCGCACCCGGCCGCCGCCAGCAGAGGAAACAGAAGCGGCATGACCCGCACCATCCGAACCCGCGTGGCCTTACCCATGTGCCAAGCCTAGCGGAGATGCGGGGTTTCGGTAAAACGGAAGCGGGCGCGGCGTTATCCTGTTGGCGTGCGCACCAGTCTGCTCGTTTTGCTCGCGGCTTGCCATGATTCCAGTGCGCCGCCCGCCGAGCGCAGCGCGGCCGAGCCGGTCGTAGAGCCAGTGGCTGCGGCGCCGGTGGCCGCGGCCGTTGCGCCGACGCTTGCTTCGGCGTGGATCGAGACGCTCGAAGCCGCGCGTGAGCCCACCGACTTTGCGTGTCCGCCGGTGGGGGCCGCAGGACCGAGACCCGTCGTGATCGCGTTGCACGGCATGGACGCGAGACCCGAGTGGGTGTGCAACGACTTCCACGCGACGTTCGGCCCGTGGCCGTGGGTGATCTGTCCGCGCGGTGACGCGCCGACGCGGCAGAACTGGTCGTGGGGCAGCACGGCGTCCATGCGCAAGGCGATCCAGCGCGTGCTGGCGCGGATCACGCAACGCTGGCCGTCATACGTGAGCGACGAAGGCCGCGTGTTCGTCACGTACTCGCTCAGCGCGTCGATGGCGCCGGGGCTGCTCGCCGACCCCGCGGCCACGACCTTCGCGTCGGCGTTCTTTCTGGAGGGCTTCAGCAAACACCTGCCGATGTACGCGCCGGCCATCGCCCGCCGGGGTCTCCAGCGTGCGGTGTTCTTCGCGAGGCTGGCAATCGCGCCGCGGCCGAGCGCTCCGCGAAGGCTCTCGAGAAGGCCGGGGTCACGTCGGTGTCGCGCTACGGCGGCGCACTCGGCCACTGGTTCACGCCGAAGACCGTGCCCGCCTTGCGACTGGGCGTGCCTGACGCCGTGCACGATCTCGTCGGCTGGACCGACTATCCCGGACCGCCCTGACCTTTGCAGCGCACGCCGTGGCGCAAACGCCTGCGGGTTGCGATCATGGCTCCGCACCGCCGGCACCGCGTGAGCGTGGTGGCCTGCGCCTCGGTTGGCGCAGAGGCGGCCTGTTCGCGCCGACGTCGAACGATCACGCCGAAGCGCAGCCGCCGTGCACCGAACGGCTCGGGGGTTTCGAAGGGGCGCTGCCAGATGACACCGCCATCGGGATCGACGCGTGCGTCGGCGCCCTCGAGCGGTCGCTCGCGGCGCAGTCGATCCCAGTCGAGGCGTGCCATGGCAAGTACCCTAGCAGCGACTCGGGTCGCAGAGGCGTCAGCGAGTCATCACGCCGACCGGCAAAAATAGCGCGTTTCGAGCGTGTTCCGTCGAGGCGGCCGTCGACGCCGAGCCCGCTGGACGGAACCGCCTTCGGGGGCAGCTTCGGGTGTGCACCGCTCGCCTTCGTGGCGGCAGAGGGGGGTGACCGGACCACGATCGGCTCTAAGGGCGCGGGGGGCGCGGCGAGTGCGACGATGGACGGCACGGGCTCGGCGCGCGGCAATACAGGCACCGCGTCGCTCCCCCTCGGGACCCACACCGCCACGCCGAGAGCGCCCAGTACCGCGACGACTGCGCTGCCGGTGACGAGCGCAGTGCGCGCCGTGATGCCCTCGGGCCGTTCGAGTACGAAGGTCGGATCGAGCTTTCGGGTCGGGCGCGCGCTCGCGTTGCGGTCGACTCGTAGAGCCGCCTTGCGCGACGAGAGAGGCGCGGTGAGATGCGGGGCCACGACTGGCTCTTCCGGAAACGGGTCGGTGTGCGCGCTGGGCGGGGTGTGCACGCGCAGCTTGGCTGCTTCGCGCCCCTGATCGAGCCGCTCCTCGAGCCCTTCGAGCAGGGTGTCGAGCGAAGGGTCGCGGATGGGCTTGGTCGGCACGTCGAGCCCGTCGCCGAGAGCCTAGGCGAACTGCGGCGCAGTTTCCTTGGTCTTGAGCGCGGCGCGCGAGGTCGTCACATTGGCAGGATACGTCCCCAATGCCCGCACGCCAAAGAAAAGTCCAGCCCCGGCAGTTGTGTGCACACCGCACACGACGTCGCGTGGACGCCCGTGCCTGTCACGGGACACTCTCGAATCGTCCCCAGCCATCTCCGCCGAAGCGCGTCGCCCACGGCTACCCGGCCGGGGAGGGGCCTTGTTTTTGGGAGCCGTTGACACGTCAATCATTCGCCAAGCCCCCCCTCCACGCCGGGTGGCCTCGGACGTGCACGGGGGACCCCATGCGATTCAATCTGCGACGGTTGGGGCTTCTGGCGGGCAAGGCGGCGCGCGGGTTCGCAAGGCGCGCAGGGCTCACGCCGCAGCGCATCGACTTGATGCTTCTGGTGCGGCGAGGGCCTGCGTCGCAACGCGAGATTGCGGACCAGCTTTGCGTGTCGCCGTCCGTCGTGAGCCGCATCCTCGACGCGCTCGAGCAGCTGGGCCTCGTGGCACGCACACGCGACCTGCACGACCCCCGCGTGCGGATCCCCGAGCTCACCGACGCCGGGCGTGAGCGGCTCGCGTTGTGTTTCCCGAGTCCGACCATTCACGGAGCACAGGACGAAGGCGAGATCACGTGGCTGACGTATTGGCGCACGTCGATTGCCAGCCTGGGGATCCAGGTCGACAGCATTCTGACCTCAGTCGCGCCCGCATACTTCGACGGGTATGCGGTCCACCACGAGTGCTACCTCCCGCCCCGGGTGGCAGACGCCGCGTAGCAAAAGGGGTCAGTGCGCTCCGATGTTCCAGGTGGCCCGGCATGCGCCGGTCGCGTCGCGAAGGACACCGGCCTCGGGCGTCCCAGCGCCGAGCGCCGGGCTCCCGGCCCCGGGCCGAAGGTCCCCCGTTACGGGAGCCGAAAGCCGCGGATCCGAGTCGGCGACGATGCCCGGGCCCCCAATCGGAACGTCGCTGTACAGATCGCCGACCGGCCCATCGGCATAGAACCACAGGTTGTGCGACTGGACGAACCCGGCCTGGTCGTCCGGCGTGAAGTTCAACACGTCCATCGGACGCGCCCCCGAAAAGTAAAACAGGTTGTTCACGAGGCGCAGGCCACTCGTGTGGCTGGTTGCGCCAGTCGCGGTCGCTCCGGGTAGACCTCGCACGGGCTGGCGCGTAGCGGTCGACGCAACGGTGTTGTTCGCCATCAGGCAGTCGCGGCAGCCGATGGCGCTCATGGCAACCCCGACCGCGCCGTAGATCACGTTGTTGACGGCAACGACGCGCAAGCCCTCGTAGTCGGCGTCGCGCGGTAAAAAGAACTCGGGGCCCGTAGCGCCGCCCATGTGGATCGCGGTTCCGACGTCCCAGATCACGTTGCCGTCGATGAGCGTATCGATCGCGCCACCTTTGGCCTGGATGGCAACGTTGGTGGGAACATCGTGCACGCGGTTCGCGACGATGCGAGCGCGCGCGACGGCCACCAGATCGAGCGCCTGGCCGCTCGGCGAGGAACCCGCACTTTCAGGGCGGTCCAGCTCGTTGGCGATGAAGTCGACGTCTTCGGCTTGATTGCCCTTGATGCAGGCCAGGGTCGCGTCGTGCAAGTGGCAGCGCGTCACCAGGATGTGATTCGCGAGCTCGGTGAAAGGCGCCGCGCCGGACGAGATGTGTAGCGCGTGGCCGCCGGCGTTGCGTACCTCGAGCCCATCGAGGGCCACATACGCCGCGCTGTCGATTGCGATGCCCGCGGAGCCCGCGCAATCGAACACGGCCGGGTTCGCCGGGTCGGCCGACCGTATGCGCACCGGTCGTTCAGCCGTGGCCCGGACGTTGATTCTTGCCCCGCAAGCGTACGTGCCCGGCTCGACGTCCACCTGGTCGCCAGGCAAGAGTCGCGAAGAGTTCGCCAACGATCGCCAGGCGGTCGCGCGCGTGAGGCCGTCGCGCGAATCGTCGCCGTCGGCCGCCACGTGCAGCACCCGGGTCGGTACGAAGCCGTCCATGATCGTCGATATGGCACACCGCGCGCCGGCATCGTTGGCCGGGGTGGCGGCGTCGTCGCCGGCGGAGCCATCCGGACCAGGACGCGGGTTCGTGGTCGCGTCCCCGGCATCGTCTTCTGGCTCGGGGCCCACCACGGCGGCGTCGGATGACTCGCTGCTGCATGCCCCCAGCGCGATTGCGATCAGCAGCAAGCAGCCAAGCCCAAGGCCGTGCGACGCACCGGGAAGCGTGGCGCGAGCCGGTTCGATGGGATGGCACTTGGGCATATTTCGACCGTAACGCCGGGTCCGCCACCTCGCAACTGCGAGTACGGATGCCACGCCACGTACGAATGGCTAAGGTGCCGCCCAGATGCCGCGTCGCCCGCACTTCACCATGATCCGCGAGTTCCGCCTGGCCGACTGGATCACCCTGGGCAACGCTTTTTGCGGCGCGGGCGCGATCTTCGCCGCCATGCGGTTCTTGAAGGAACGCGACGTGCGCATGCTGCTGGTCGGCATGGCACTAATCCCGGTGGTGTTCGTCTTCGGCGCGTAGGTAAATCAAGCGAGTTTTCGGTGGAAGGCCCTGAACGCGTACCGGCCGGTGTACTGTAGCTCGGGTCTGCAGGCGGTCTGACCGTAGCGCGTTTGCGGCGACAAGCACTGCCGCAAGAGTGCTGCTTTCGCCCGTTCCTGGTGGTTCTCCGGGTGAGGGTCTCGGGGCGGCCATGGCGCGACACGGGGTGTTCGCGCGGGGCTACTCAGCGCCTGCGCTTCGGCGCCTGCACTTCGGCGCAGCAGCAGTGCGCCGATTCGGAGCTGGCGGAAGCGACCGCGCTGCACGGTTCTCACCGCAGTAGCTCGCGCCGCGGAACCCCCGCCTGTCGTCCAAGTGGATGACGACGAGCCACTTGGTGCCGCGCTATGCTTTCGTAGATGAACAAGCTTCTTCTCGGTGTGCTCCTCGGTGGTATGACTGCGGGCGTTTCGGCGCTCGGCTGCAGCGGAGACGATGGCGCAGGCGGTGACGACGAACCCGCTGGCGCTTCGTCCGGCGCGGCCGTGGGTAGCTCCGGTGCGCCGAGCTCGAGCGGCGGCTCCAGCAGCAGCTCCTCTGGCACTGCCCTAAACGAGGTGGAGCTCTACGAAGACTCACACATTCGTGTGGTCGGCTTCTGGACCCGCTCGGTGGGCGACAAGCCGAGCTTGGACATCCGCCTCGGTCCGGTCGATGCCGCCCGAGACGCATCCCAGCCTGTCGCCTCCGCGGCCTATGGGGACGCAAGCGCATACTTCACTCCCTCCCACGATGGATTTTCCGTGTACGATGCATCGAAACCGGGAACGGACGGTCGCGTGAGTGCCGCGCTCACCCGACGAGAGTTCAAGCCGGGCGAGCGCAGCACCATCGTTCTCAGCTACGCCGGGCTGTCCGGAGGAGGTCAGCCGCTACTCAACACCTACGAGCTTTACGAGTCCGGCCCGACGGACGGCAGCACGCAGGGTTTCAACAGTCTGCCCGGCCGCGCGCTCATCGCCTTCACCGCCGTGTCGCTCCTCGAGCTGGCGGACCGCGGCGTAGACGACGTCGGTTATTTCTTCGGGGTGGATGGCTCCGGCTGCATTCTCGGCGACGAGAGCCTCCCTTCGGGGCCCGACAATCCGCCCATCTTCCTGGGTGGCACCGAGGCCGAGTTCCTCGATCTCGCGCCCGGCGCGCATACCATCAATCTCTACACCGACGACGCGTGCACGGTCGCTTCGGCCGTACCTCCCATCGCGGTCGACGTCACCGCGGACAGCCGCACCTACGTCGTGGTCGGCGGAACGGGTCCGACCGATCTGCAAGCGCTAGTCCTCCCGGTCACCGAATCGCCGTGAGCATGGTAGTCGGGGTCGGGTGAGCATCGACGACGATCGCCCCTTGCCGCGGCGGCAGCGCAAGCGAGTGGCGCAGGGGCTCAGGGTGTCGTTGCAAGTCGTGGACGCGCACTGGGCCGCAGGTAGGCTCCGCGTCGACAGGCCGGGGTGGCCCGCGCCGTGCGTTTTGCCGCTCGACGCGCTCGTGTTCGACGACGACGACGTGTTGTTCGACGGCGCTCCCATCGGCCCCAATGCCGCCACGGTGTGCGCGGTCCTCAACAAGACCAAGGGCGTCACGTGCACTGCTCGTGAACCAAAAGGGCGGGCCGACCTCGCTCCGTATCTGCGCGCCATGCCGCCTGGCTGCTTCTCGGTCGGCCGGCTCGACCGCGACACCACCGGGCTCCTCCTCTTCACCAACGACGGCGATCTCGCGAACGCCGTGCTGCGGCCGGACCATCGAATCGACAAACTCTATTGGCTTTGGATCGGCGAAGTTTTGTCCGCCGAGGATCCGCGTCTGGCCCTGCTCGTCAGAGGCGTCTCGCACAAGGGCGAGCTCCTCGCGGCGCGCAGCGTGAGCGTCCTCGCCACGAGCGACGCCGGGACGAAGCTAGCCCTGACGCTGACCCAAGGCCGAAACCGGCAAGTGAGACGCATGTGCGCCGAGCTCGGCCTGCGGCTGGTGCACTTGCATCGCCG
Organism: Myxococcales bacterium; assembly: GCA_043753085.1. Classification (GTDB taxonomy): domain Bacteria; phylum Myxococcota_A; class Polyangia; order Polyangiales; family Polyangiaceae; genus JAYUXI01. The sequence goes on from JAYUXI010000375.1 coordinate 8,182, forward strand.
CCGGGTCGGCTCGCTGACCGACGACGGTCTCGCGCCTGGGGGCATGCGCATGCTCGACCCCGCGGAGGTCGAAGATTTGTGGCAAGCCCTGGGCGGTCGCGCCGCGCTCAAACAACGAAGGGTCGACGGCCTCGCGCGGCAGGCGAACGAAGCGCGCGACGCGGGGACGCCGGACCTGCGGCTCGAGCGCTGGCTTGCCATCGGGTGAGGCGACGCCGGATCACGGCTTTGCAATGCGGACCGGTACGCGGAGCACTGGCGCACATCGCGGCGCTTTCGCGGCCGTGCGTCGTTCGATAGGATCGCGCTAGGTCCTACCGCCACACCGCCTCGTTGGCTCTCTCCGCCATTACCATCCTCTTTGCCGCGTGCTCTGGCGACGAGGACCCTGCGAGCGGAGACACTTCGAGCGGCGGCGCCGCGGGATCGTCTTCCGGCGACGCGGGCCAGGCGGGCCGCGGAAGTGGCGACGGTGGCGGTGGCGGTGGCGGTAGCAACGGCACGGCTGGTAGCGACGGCGGTAGCAGTGGCAGTGGCAGCGACGCGAGCGATGGGGGCGGCGTGACCACGTCCGGCGATCTTGCGGGCTATTGGCTCTGGACCAAGCGCATCGAGAATGGCGCCGTCGTGCTCGCGATCACTGAAGAGGACCTCGTGCAAAAGGTCGGTCCGGAGGGGTGGCCCGGGTGCCCGGAAGGCATTCTGCCCACACGCTCGGCACCTATGCGTCGAACGGCGATGGTACGGCGACGTTCGAGAGACAGGATTTCTACTCGTGCGCGCACCCGGAAAACGTGAACTCCGACGACGCGGGCGGCGACTTCCGGTACCAGTTCGTCGACGACGAGCTGTGGGTCAGCGTCTCGGGCTTCGGCGGCTTCGCCTTCGACGACAACCAAGAAGAACCGACGCGCTGGCTGGGCTACCGCCGGATCTCTCGTGACGAGTACTACGGCA